>DNFL01000312.1:0-199 GCA_003486945.1 Hyphomonas sp.
CGGAAGCCAGACGAGGGTCAGGTAGTATTCGCTCTGGAACCTTGCGCCCGCCTCCGCCGCGGCGCCGGCGCGTTCCTGGTCAACCAGCCAGGCCGCCGCGTTCGGGAATTCGCCTTCGCCGTAGCTTTCTGCGCTGCGCCTTGCGGCTTCGAAGAAGAGCGCCCATCCGGAGCCGAACCGGCGCAGGACATTGTTGACG
>DNFL01000312.1:468-917 GCA_003486945.1 Hyphomonas sp.
AACCGGCGCAGGACATTGTTGACGCGCGCCGAGACAGACACGAGTTCGGCCTCTGTCGAGCTTTCCAGGTCCGGCCCGCGATAGCGAAAGCTGGTCTGGAAACTTCCGTCCTTGTTGAGGAGGATTCCGGGCGCCACAAGGCAGGCCCAGGGTAGGTAGTCTGCAAGCAGTCTTGGTTTGCGGGCGTATTCGGCAAGGTTCAGCATGCAAGATGCTCCCGCTGGCGCGCGGCGCGCAGGGCAACGGTGAGGAAATCGGGATCGATCCGTGCAAGGAAGACAGCCGCCGAATGCAGGATCGCCCAGGCGGCAAGGCCCGGGATCCAGAGGCGCAGGCCGAGCGTGAGGACGGCCGCAAGCGTCCCGATGGCAATGGCGGCGGACCGCGGCGCGCCCGCCATCATGATGGGGTTAGCCAGCGACCGGTGCAGCGGGATCTCGTAACCCTCT
>DNFL01000312.1:1229-7432 GCA_003486945.1 Hyphomonas sp.
GATCGACAGGCCGAACACGATCTGGATGAGCTTGCGAAACCCTCCGGACGTTTCCCCGAATGCAAGGGTGAGGCCCGTCAGTGTAATGATGATCACAGCGACAATACGCGCAACCGGGCCTTCGATGGACTGGAGGATCTGGTCGAGGGGCTGTTCCCAGGGCATGCCGGTTCCGGCCGCGTGCGCGGCTGGCGCGAGGGCGAGGGCGCAGCTCAGGATCACGGCGACCTGGAAGCTGCGGTTGAGGCCATCGGCGGAGCGGTAGAGCATGAGGGTCGCCTTTCAGTGAAGGGGTGCGGGGCCGGACGCAGCGAGAGGCTCGGTGCGGTATCCTGTCTCGTCAAAGCCGGTGACACGCAGCGCCTCTTCAACCCGGCGCGCGCCGGAGGCGCGCGAGAGGAACACGACGATGTCGACCGCTTCGCCGATCAGGGAAACCGGAGGGCTCGCTGTGACTTCTGCAACGAGCTGTTCCAGCCGGGAGAAAGCGCCGCGCGCGGAGTTTGCGTGCAGGGTGGCGATCCCCCCGGGGTGGCCGGTATTCCAGGCCTTCAGGAGATCGAGGGCTTCGCCGCCGCGCACTTCGCCGACGACAATCCGGTCCGGGCGCAGGCGCAGGGTGGACCTGACGAGGTCGCGCAATGTGGCGCTGGCGCGGTGCGAGCGTAGCTGGAGAACGTCCGGCGCGGCGCATTGCAGTTCGCGGGTATCTTCAAGGATGACGATCCGGTCGGACGCAAGCACAGGCTCGGCGAGGAGCGCGTTGGCGAACGTCGTCTTGCCGGAGGAGGTGCCGCCGACAACGAGGATATTCAACCGGTCGCTCAGGGCCTTGCGCAAGGCGAGGGAGAGCACCGGCGCAAGGGCTCCGGAATGGACATAGTCATCAAGGCAGAAAGGAACCGGAGCCGGCTTGCGGATCGCGAAACAGGGCGCTTCGGAGACGGGCGGCAGGATACCCTCAAACCGCTCTCCTGTTCCCGGAAGCTCCGCCGATACGATGGGGCGAGAGCGGTCACACGGCTCTCCGGAGGCGGAAGCCACGAGACGGATGATGCGTTCGCGTTCGGGCGCGCCGAGGCGGGTGCTTGCCTGCATGAGGCCGAGACCGGCACGTTCGATCCAGACTGTGCCGTCCGGATTGGCGATGATCTCCAGAGTGTCGGACGCTTCAAGCGCGTCTCTCACCGGCCCTTCGAATGCGGTGCGCAGCATCGCCAGCTGGCGCAGGCTTGTTTCCGAAGAAGAGGAGAGTGCAAGCATTGCCCCGTGAGCTCCAGCTGACTTTCGTCAGAGACTGTCGCAAGGGGCCTCCCGCGAATAGTTGGAGTTGCGGGAAAAAGCGGGAAGTCGCGGGATGTTGCGGGAAGTTGCGGGATGTTGAGGCCTGCGACGCGACCTTGTTGCAGCCTGTTTCCGCCTCAGTAGATCCCGAAGGTCTCAAACACGGCAAGGACAAGGAGGGCGCGTTCTTCTGCAGAGCAGGACAAATTTCCGGCAATGACCTGCTCGATGCTTTCCGTCAGCGGGAGATTACCGGCCTTGAGACAGGGCACGAGGAATTCGCGGTTGGCGACATTGATGGAACTTACAAAGGTTCCGGCCGAATATGCGGCATGCCCTGAACGCTTCAGGGTCACCTGATTGCCGCCAATGATCACAATCAGGCGGTCCGGGTCGCAGACGCCATCGGCCGGGCTGTCGAATTCCGGACGGGTTTCGACTTCAAAGGTTTTGCCAAAAAGGGTAAATCGCCCGGTTACAGAGGCGGCGGTTCGGCAGGCAGAATAGGTTTGATTCGGCGCGCGGGTCGTTCTGAACTGACCGAATGACCCGATATAGGTCTCTGCTGCAGGACTGGAGTTGCTCACCCGGACTTTGAAGACAGATTTGAGAGGATAGGTCGAAACGGTTACTTCTCCAGAAGGCTCTGAGTAGGCCATCGCGCGTGATTTTCCGCTTGTGTGCGTTGCGACGAGAGCCAGCAGCACCGGCGCTTCTTCTGACGCGCCAGCTCTGGAATGCACAAAGTAGTAGGCGTTTCGGGCAACAATGCTGCTGCCGCAATCCTTTTCCACCCCGGCCCAGTAGGCGTATTTCGGGTCGTCCGTCCACTGCACACCCGCCGACCTGAAGGGCGCAAGCGCTTCAGTAATCGCCGCCCCTTCCTGGCTGAAACCTTCCGGCGCCGCAGCACTGAAACTGTAGGTGTAGTCTTCCCGGCATCCGTCCCGATCGGTGAATGCCATGGCCCAGTCTTTCTCGTCATCATAGTCGACCGAGATCGAAGATGCGTCGGGCCATTCGATGCGGATCAGATTTCTGTACTCCGTGTACTGATACGAATATCTTCCGCCCCATTGATTTGTGTTGGCGAGGAGTAGCCGGGCGCCGTCGTGCAACACATCCGTATACTCGTATGTCGCGCGCTTCTCGCCGTTTACCCAGATCTCCAGAACCTGGCGACCCATAGGGTCAAGAATGAGGTCAATCTGGTTATGGCGGACCCTGATGCGCAGCTTTTCCATGCCAAGATGTTCGATCTGCACGAGTTCGCCGCCCGGCGTGGTGTAAGTCCTGAGGCGGCCCCAGGCATCGAAGCTGTGATGACGAGCGGTGTCCCGGTCAGCGTTGCTTGAGACGCCGGACAGGGTCGATTCCAGGCGCTCGCCCGTGGAAGACAGAAACTTGCCCAGCGGGAGCTTTCGGGAACCCGCTCCAAGTTCGAATTTTTCGAAGCTCGTCAGGTCCATGTCGGCTGATACTGTATCGAGCACACCTCTGCGTGCCGTTTCGTCAAATCCCAGCCTGTCCATCGCGGCGGACAGTCTCCTTTCACGGATATGGACGTCGTTTCCTGCGCTTGCCGGGCTTGCCTCACGAACGAAATTTGTCAGCATTCCGTCGCCGCAATCCAGCATAACGATTTCATCGTCACTGACCGGCAACAGGCGCGTCTCCAGGTTGGAGCACCATCCAAAACCGAACAGGCCGTTGTAGAGTGTTCTGCTCCGGTAGGCGCGCTGAAGTTCGAACTCGAAACCTGTCCCCGTCAGCCGGACATCGATGAAGATGTTCGAATAGCTGGCGGAGTTCATGTCCACCAGGGCCTGAGCAGGTTTACCGGGAGCGCAGCAAAGCAGGAGCAGCAGTACCAGAATGCGTCTCATTGTTTGACCCAGGGCTTTGGCAGGGGAAATTCTAGACCAGCTGCTCCCGGATTTGCGAGGACCGAATGAGCGCCAATTTCCGGGGCGCCCAGTTCAGTGCACGGAGCTTCGACGGTCAGCAGGGCCGCCGGATAGCTCGCATCATACAAGCTCACAGCGCAGTCTGCGTTCACCAGTAGAAGGAGGCCGCGATGGCTATCGAGATCGGAGAGATAAGCGGTAGAAGGCACATTCAGGCGTTCCGGGATCACATGGGCCATATCCGGGCGGGCCGCGATCATGCCGGCGCCGCCATCCAGCAAGATGTAGTCGGTCAGGAAAGATGTCCTCATGCCGGAGGTTTCGCCGAGGTCAAAGCGAGCCGCCGTAGCCTGACCGTCTTCATCATGCGGCAAAGTCACAAATGTCGCTCCGCCTGACGACAGGATCCAGAACCCGCTGAGGCTTTGGCGGGCCTCCAGAAAATCGCCCGGCAGCTCGGGGACATAGGTTACATTGTCATGGATGATATGCAGCGCTCCGGACGGCGCACGCTCTATCCGCCAACGCAGGTCATCGCTGACATGAAGGATCGTGGGTGGGCTGGTGAGGGTGAAGCCTTCAAGTGGCACCGCTTCGCTGCTCTGGTGTTGAGGCGCAATCGCTGCCGCGCCGGGCAGTATAGTCCTGAGGTTTGCGGGCGGAGCGCCGCCGTCGACCTGGCCCGTCGCAGCGGGGCCAGCTGGAGCCAGCTTGTACCTTCCGAGGTCAACGCGCGAAACTGTCCCGTCCGATGTCCTTATCCAGATGCGCCGGCGAGTGCTGTCGGCGGCTACAGAAGTGATCGGAGATGACAGGCGACCGCGTTCAACAAACCGGCAATCGGGCTGGTCGATCATTAGGACACAGATCTGGCCTGCATCTGTGACCGCAACCCATTGGTTGGTGCCGAACCGGCGAATGGCGATCGGCATTTCTCCGGCCTGGAGGCGCACGTGGGCAGTGGCTCTTTGCGCGAGCGGGTCAAGAACGACGATCTCTCCGCGGTGATTGACGGCTGCAAAGCGCTCAGGGGAGAGATCGAGGCGTGTGATCGAGCCTAGCCGGCCGCCATCCTCTACGAACACAGGTACCAGGTTTGCATCCCAGTCCAGGAGCGCTGCGCTACCATCCTGCAGGACGCAGGCTATCACGGTGCCGCCGAGCCCGGGTTCACAATCTGCAAACCCGTTCGCTTCGATCTTTGCGTCCAGTCCGAATATTTCTTCTTCGCTCTTTCCGAGGCCGGGCGAAAAGAAGTGACCCATGCCATTGTGCCGGATGGAGAAGAAAAGGTCCGGGTCAGGGCCCCCGACGATCTTGTACCGCCTGAGCTGCTGATCCGCAGAACTTCCAAGCCGGGTGAACGTGGCGGCGCCAGAACGGATTTCGAATAGTCCGTCAATCTGCGAGTCCAGGAGCAGGTCACCGTTCGCTCTGCGAGTTACGGCATAAGGAAGGAAACCTTCTGCCGGAATGAACCTGAACTGAGCATCTCTGGCCTTGACCAAGTATGCATTGCCGACTGCATCAATCAGTGTTGCCCCGCCGGGGTGCGCCTGGCAGTTGGTTATGATCTCTCTGGCTTGAAACCGTGTTACTCCGCCTGCGGACCAATGCAGTTGGGTTTTGAGGTCCTCGCTTTGCACAGCAACGCCCTCGCCCTGGCAGTCGATGAGGGCAGTGCTGGCGGCATATACTGTCGTCCATTCTGCAAGTGTGAACTGCGTCTCGACCCATCGGCCAACTCCGGAATAGGCGAGACGCTTGGAGAGGCCCTGCGTGTCTACGAGACGTCTTGCGCCGATCCGGTCGCCTTCAAGGATGAGTTCGCGGGCCTGGGAGGAGACGACCTCGACCCTGCGGCGCTCTGCGGTTTCCGCGACAGATATTGCATAGATAGCTGCGCCGATGGCGCCGGCCGCGAGAACACCCATGGCTGACGCGATCGCATAGGCCTGGCGCTGTCTTTGCCGCTGGGCGGCTTTCTCGCGTTGGACGAGTTCATCGAGATCGATGCCGAGAAGGCCTGCTATAACTTTTAGAAGAACGTTCTGCCGGCCATCCTTGCCTTCGCGAAGATCGGCGGCGATCGGTTCTTCCGGCTCCAGCTGGTCAGATACCGCGCCTTGCGCGTCCAGTTGGAAGACGAGCGCGTCGGGGAAACATTCCTGATTTGCATCGCGCCCGGCAAGCCGGCTGGAATTGGGCTCTCCCTCGATGATGATCGGAAAGATCTTTTCTTTCCGCCCGAGGCTCTTGAACAACCGGATCTCTTCATTGACGTAGCGGCTTGCCGCCGAGCGCGGCGAGCAGAGTACGATGAGGGCTTCGGACCGCTCGAGTGCCTCGCGGATTTCGCCGGCAAGGTCGTGACTGGCAGCGAGATCTGCCCGGTCCCGGAATATGCGACCGATATAGGCAGGTTTTCGAGGAGAGGCTCCAAGCTTTGCGCGTAGGGCCTTGGGGATCCGGTAGCGTTCAAGTTCGCGGTGTAGCCAGGAGGAAATAGCCTCGTCTGAATGACTGTAACTGAGAAAGGCTGCATATTCCCATTGGGGCGCGGGCAGCGGCTCGCGGGCCGCCTCATCTCCGTTGTCTCTTGCGCCTTCTGCGTCTGTCACTGGCGCTGTGTCCCCAGCTACGCCGTTGGTTCGGGGCCTCACCAGGCAGGCGATTCACGATCGACGACCGCTTTTATTGCCTGACTGTTCGTTCCCTCTGCCTATTCGAGATGATCGCAAAAGCCGGAATGTTGCAAGAGGGCACAAGCCGCGCCCGGTTTAGGGCTATCGTGTGCGTGCGGTTCGCCCGATGCCGGTAGCAATGAAAGGGTCAGCAGGCCCCTTAGCGAAGCGCGCTGAGCTGGCTGATACGTTCCTTACAGGCCGTGTCAGCGAGCTTGAGAAGTTTCTCGATGCGCTCGGCCTGCCATTTCAGGATTTCTGGCGTCGTCTCGTAAGCGGGAGAGTAACGTGCCTCGACATACGCGCGGCGCAGGAGTTCGAAGTATCG
>DNFL01000170.1:0-9318 GCA_003486945.1 Hyphomonas sp.
AGCGCCCAGAAGTGCGGCGGCGTCCAGAAGAAGATGATGGCGAACAGGATCCACGCATCCAGCGGCATGTTGCCGGTCACCGCCGCCCAGCCGATCACCGGCGGGAAAGCGCCTGCGCCGCCGCCGATGACGATATTCTGCGGCGTCGCCCGCTTCAGCCACATCGTGTAGATAACGCCGTAATAGAAGATCGAGAAGGCGAGCAGCCCGGCCGCCAGCCAGTTGGTCGCCATCCACATCAGCAGCACCGACACGCCCGACATAATCAGGCCCATCGTCAGCGCTTCCTCGCGGGGCACAGCGCCCGACGGGATCGGCCGCGTCGCGGTGCGCGCCATCACGGCGTCGATATCGGAATCGTACCACATGTTGATCGCGCCTGCCGCGCCCGAGCCGAGCGCGATGGCGAACGTGGCAATGGCGGCCATCAGCGGATGCATGGCGATGCCGGTGATCCCAGTCGCTGCCACAAGCCCTGCAAAGCCCGTGAACACCACCAGCATCATGATGCGGGGCTTCATCAGGTTCACATAGTCCGACGCGGTTGCGTGGCGGATCTGGGGGGTGGCAGGCAGTTCGGTCATCTCGGTTTTCGTCTTGGCCTTCCTAGCCGAAACGGCCCGCACGCCAGTCGCGTGAGGGCCGCCCCGTTGTTTCAGTTCAGGTCCGGCCCGGAGCGGCGGGCCGGGAAAGTCAGTGACCGCCCTTCCCGTCGAAGTGCGGCAGGTCGTTATACTGGTGGAACGGCGGCGGGGACGGCAGGGTCCATTCCAGCGTCGTGGCGCCTTCGCCCCAAGGGTTGCCGTTGCCATGCGCATCCACCGTTGCCTTGCGGCGCTGGATGAACGCGACCAGCAGCGAGAAGAAGAAGATCAGCGTGGCAGCAAGCGTGATCGCGTAGCCGATCGACGACACATAGTGCCAAAGCGCGAAGCCTTCGTTGTAGTCGATATAGCGGCGCGGCATGCCCTGCAGGCCGAGGAAGTGCTGCGGGAAGAAGAGCACGTTCGAGCCAATGAACATCAGCCAGAAATGCAGGCCGCCGAGGAAGCTGTTATACTTCACGCCGAACATTTTCTCGAACCAGTAGTACCAGCCTGCGAACAGGCCGAACACCGCGCCGAGCGACAGCACGTAGTGGAAGTGCGCGACGACATAGTAGGTATCGTGCAGCGAGTGGTCGATACCGGCATTCGCCAGCACCACGCCGGTTACACCGCCAACGGTGAACAGGAAGATGAAACCGATTGCCCAGAGCATCGGCAGTTTGAAGTCAATGGAGCCGCCCCACATGGTGGCGATCCACGAGAAGATCTTGATGCCGGTCGGCACCGCGATCACCATCGTCGCCGCCACGAAGTAAGCTTTCAGATCGACGTTCATACCGACGGTGTACATGTGGTGCGCCCACACGACGAAGCCGATCACGCCGATGGACACCATCGCATAGGCCATACCGAGATAACCGAAGATCGGCTTTTTCGAGAAGGTCGAGACGATGTGGCTGATGATGCCGAAGGCCGGCAGGATCATGATGTAAACTTCGGGGTGGCCGAAGAACCAGAACAGGTGCTGGAACATCACGGGGTCGCCGCCGCCGCCGGGGATGAAGAACTGCGAGCCGAAGTTACGGTCGGTCAGCAGCATGGTCAGCGCGCCGGCAAGCACCGGCAGGGCGAGCAGCAGCAGCACGGCTGTCACCAGCATCGACCAGGCAAACAGCGGCATCTTGTGCAGCGTCATGCCCGGGGCGCGCATGTTGAGGATGGTGACGATGAAGTTGATGGCGCCGAGGATCGACGCGATACCCGCCGTGTGCAGCGACAGGATCAGCAGGTCCATCGACGGGCCGGGGTGTCCGACCGAAGACGAGAGCGGCGGATAGATCGTCCAGCCACCCCCGAAACCGTTGCCGCCCGGGCCGCCGGGAACAACCATCGAGATGCTGGCCAGGATAAAGGCCACAACAGTCAGCCAGAACGAGATATTGTTCATCCGCGGGAAGGCCATGTCCGGCGCGCCGATCATCAGCGGCACGAACCAGTTACCGAAGCCGCCGATCAGCGCCGGCATCACCATGAAGAAGATCATGATAAGGCCGTGATACGAGATCACGACGTTGTAGAAGTGCTTGGCTGCCGTGATGGCGGCGTCACCTTCAAGGCCCATTACACTGGTCTGGAACCACAGCAGCGGACCGAGGCCCGGCTCAGCCAGCTCCCAGCGGATCAGGCCCGACAGCGAGTAGCCGACGATACCCGCGATCAACGAGAAGACGAGGTAGAGCGTGCCGATATCCTTGTGGTTCGTCGAGAAGAACCAGCGCGTGAAGAAGCCGGGCTTGTGATCGTGAGCGTAGTGGCCGTGATCGAGGGCAACTTGATCCATGGGCATGTGGAATACTCTTCTTCAGGAAATCAGTTGTTGGAAGCGTACTTGGTTTCAGGCGCCAGTTCCGCCGTCATCGTGACGGTGGCTGCAAGGGCGCCTTCGTAGTCACCGGCCTTCATCAGCTCGGCCCAACGGTCGAACTGGGCCTGGGTCACAACGCGAACCTCGATCGGCATGTAAGCGTGGTCGATACCGCACAGTTCCGAGCACTGGCCGTAATAGATGCCCGGCTCTTCAACCAGGAACCAGCCTTCGTTCAGGCGGCC
Source organism: Hyphomonas sp. (assembly GCA_003486945.1). Taxonomy (GTDB): domain Bacteria; phylum Pseudomonadota; class Alphaproteobacteria; order Caulobacterales; family Hyphomonadaceae; genus Hyphomonas. The sequence goes on from DNFL01000170.1 coordinate 2,658, forward strand.
CGGCACAGCGTCGGTCTTCACGGCAAAGGCCGGAACGGTCCACGAGTGGATCACGTCTGCGGCGGCAACGTAGTAGCGGACATAGCGGCCCGCCGGCACGACCATCGGATAGTCGGTGGCGTAGTTCACCGGCAGCGAGTCGAAGTCGCGGCGGCCAGTGGCTTTCTCGTAGTTTTCCTTGTCGCTCGGACGGCCCTTGTGGACACCGTTCGAAACGAACTCGACCGGGACATCGCCCTCATCGACGAGGTCCGGATAGGTGTAGGTCCAGTTCCACTGGTTGCCCTGAACCTTGACGTTGATGAAGCCCTTCTCCGCGGCGTCCGGGAAATAGTTCTTCGTATAGGCCAGGTGCTGGGCCGTCTTGCCTTCCGCCAGCAGCTTCTTCGACGTCGCCGCGATCTCGCCGAGGTTCGGCGTGACGTTCTGGTAGTAGAGGTTCGGGAAGGACAGGCTGGCAATGCCCACCAGGATCAGCGCCGGAACCACCGTCCAGACCACTTCCACCGTGGTGTTGTGGCTGAACTTGCGCGGCGTCTTGTTGGCGCGCTGGCTGTAGCGGACCATGACCCAGAGCAGCAGCACCATCACCAGGATGGTGATCAGCGTGATGATCCAGAGCAGGACGTTGTGGAACTCATGCACACGCTCGGCGATTCGGGTCGCGGCAGGCTGGAAATTTAACGCGCCATCCTCGGGGAGGGCCGCAAAAGCAGGGGCGGCAAACAGGCTGGCAAAGAGGGCGGCAATCAGGTGACGCACGATGAAAACACCTCAATTGGGAACGGATTCGCCACTACCTATACCAGCCTCCGGCTTTACCCCAGTCTTTTCCGCGCTCAAAATTGTCGCAGCGCATCGCCGCAGAGCCGGTTTCGTGCTAGATACAGCGCAAGGTTTACAGGGAGTAACGCCATGATCCGCACCCTTCTCCTCGCCGCCGCTGCGGCAACCCTCGCTCCGCTCGCCGGCGCGCAGGTCACCGTCATCGGCGGGGGCATCGCCCGGGACTGCTACGAGGCGGTCAAATACAACCTCGGAAAGCCCGCCGAGGCCGAAGCCATCTGCACCCGCGCGCTGGAGCACGAGGCCCTGAACATGTCCAACAAGGCCGCCACCTACACCAACCGCGGCGTGCTTCGGATGCGCCAGGGTGCGTATGACGGCGCGCTGGCAGACTACGCCCTCGCCAAGCGGCTGCGCCCGCAGACCGGGGCCACCTGGCTGAACGAAGGCGCCGCCTACATCTTCAAGAAAGACTACAACGCCGCGCTCGTCTCGCTGGAAAAGGCCATCGAACTCGACTCGCAGGACCTCTATGCCGCCTACTACAACCGAGCGATCGCCCGGGAGCAGTCCGGCGATGTCGAAGGCGCCTATTTCGACTTCGTGAAGTCGAAAGAGCTCAACCCCGACTATCCCGCCACCGATCGCCAGCTCTCGCGCTTCCAGGTGACGACGAATTGACATCCGGGTGCTTGCCCCGGCGAGGGGCGCACAGCATGTTGGGGGAATGACCGACACTCCCCTCCCCTTCGATGTGACCGATGCGCTCCCGCTGCTGACCGGAGCCGCCAAGGGCGCAGACGATGCAGACCTCTACATCGAACGCTCCCGCTCCGAGAGTTTCGTCTTCGATGACGGAAGGCTGAAATCCGCCGCCTATGACACCGATCAGGGCTTCGGCTTGCGCGTTGTGGCCGGCGAGGCGCAGGGCTCCGGCTATGCCTCGCAGCTCACCCTCGACGCCATCCGCCGCGCGGCCGAAACCGCCGCCCAGGCCAAGCGCGGCTATTCCGGCAAACTCGCCGCCGGCCCCCAGCCCACGAACCGCCGCCTCTACCAGCCGATCGACCCGACACTCGCCCCGGCCTTCACGGACAAGACGAACCTCCTCGCCGAGATCGACGCCTTCGCCCGCGCCGCCGACCCGCGCGTCGTGCAGGTCTCGGTCTCCCTCTCCGGCAGTCACAAGGAAGTCGACATCCTTCGCCCCGACGGCGCGCACTTCCACGACATCCGCCCCCTCGTCCGTCTCAACGTCTCCGTCACGCTCGAGGAAAACGGCCGCCGCGAATCCGCTGGCACCGGCGCCGGCGGGCGCGCCTCCTATGACGAGTGGATCCAGCCGGACCGCTGGAAAGCCATGGTCCGCCGCGCCATCGAGAAAGCATCCGTCAACCTGCAGTCCATTCCTGCCCCCGCGGGCGAAATGGAAGTCGTGCTCGGCCCCGGCTGGCCCGCCGTGCTGCTGCACGAAGCCGTCGGCCACGGCCTTGAGGGCGACTTCAACCGCAAGGGCACCTCCGTCTATGCCGGCCAGATCGGCCAGCAGGTCGCCGCGCGCGGTGTCACCGTCATCGATGACGGCTCCATCGAGGCGCGCCGCGGCTCGCTCTCCTTCGACGATGAAGGCACGCCTACCCAGCGCACGGTCCTCATCGAAGACGGCATCCTGAAAGGCTACATGCAGGACCGGATGAACGCCCGCCTGATGGGTATGGCGCCCACCGGCAATGGTCGCCGCGAAAGCTACGAATCCCCCACCATGCCGCGCATGACCAACACTGTTATGCTCGGCGGCGACTGCGACCCGAAGGAGATCGTCGCCTCGATCAAGCGCGGCCTCTGGGCTGTCGACTTCGGCGGCGGACAGGTCGACATCACCAGCGGCAATTTCGTCTTTCAGTGTACGGAGGCTTACCTCGTCGAGAACGGCAAGATCGTCGCCCCGGTGAAGAACGCCACCCTCATCGGCCACGGCCCCACCGTGCTGCGCGACGTGACGATGATCGGCAACGACTTCGCCATGGACGACGGCGTCGGCGTCTGCGGCAAGGCCGGCCAGTCGGTCCCGGTTGGCGTCGGTCAGCCCACGCTGAAAGTCGGCGCCCTGACCGTCGGCGGCGCAGGCTGAGGATCAGCCCTCAGCTTCCGGCACGTCCACGAGCCATACATCCTGCGGCCCGGACCAGTGGACGGATACAAGGCAGAACTCGCTGACACAGTTGTGCGCATGCGCCACGCCGCGGGGCTGGAACCAGTAACTTCCGGGGCCGAGCAATTCAGCGATGTCCTGTGACCCCTCAAGGCCCCAATGCTGGATCTGGCCTTCAATGACCATCAACGCATAGTCATGCGTGTGGGCATGCATGGGGATCGGCCCTTTCGGAAGACGCATCAGCATGTCGGACGCGCCGGTCTGCGGATCACCCCGCAACACGCCAATTGCAGGCCCCGCCGGATTTGCCGGATTGACGGGCACAAGCATCTCTTCAGCAAACGGAACAATCAGGATTGTTCCAGGCGCATCCGGCGGAAGATCGGGATGCACAGCGGACTGACACGCCGCGCCAAGCAGCGAAGCCGCCAGAGCCACACCCCGCATGTTCGCTACTCTGCAGCGCCGCGCGCCGCTTCCGCTTCCAGCGCCGCCTTGCTCGCAAGCCGCCCGGCTTTGCCGTGGCCGAGATATTTCAGCAGAAAGCTGAACAGGCCGAGCAGCACGCCGAGAATGATCGCCACCACGCCAAGGCTCCAGAAAACGTCCTTGTACGTCATCAGCGCCTTGCCGGGATCGAGCACCTGCCCGGCCACCGTATCGCTCGCCGTGAACTGCGCGATCACGCCGGCCACATATTGCGCGAACGCAGACGACAGGAACCAGCCCGCCATCATGAAGCTGACCACAGCCGCCGGCGACAGCTTGGTGATCATCGACAGGCCCACCGGCGAGAGGCAAAGCTCGCCTGTCGTGTGCAGCAGGTAGGCGAGCACGAGGAAAACCAGCGGCACGCGGAAGCTGTCATCTGCAAACTGGACACCCCAGACCAGCACCCAGAAACCCAGCCCGACCTGCACCAGCGCCAACGCAAATTTCAGCGGTGTATTGGGATCCAGCTTGCGCGCGCCCAGCCAGGCCCACAGCGCCGCAAAAATCGGCGCGAACAGAAGAATGAAGCCGGAATTAAAACTCTGCGTCTGCGCCGCCGTCACGGTCATGAAGCCATCATGCGGCAACTGCGTATTGCGCTCGGCGAACTGGTTCAGCGACGAACCGCCCTGCTCGAACAGCGACCAGAAAACAACCGACATGAAGATCAGGAACAGGGCGAGGAGCAGTTCCTGAATTTCACGCAGGTTGCACTTGGTGACCATGTAGTAGATCAGATAACCGCCGAACAGCACGAGGCCGCTCATCAGCGTGGCGAATGTGTATTGCGGCGTCTGAAGCAGGAACCAGACAGCCGCCACACCCGGAATGGCGAGCAGATAGAGCCACCATTCGACCGATACCGGGCCGACCTTCTTCGCCAGCAGTTCCGGAATCGGCGGCGCGCCGACGTGCTCCGGCAACTGACGTTCGCCCGGCATCCAGAACACGAGCCGCTGCTGAGTGAACACCAGCCAGCCCACCGCCATGCCGACCGCCGCAAGGCCGAAGCCCGCCCACCAGCCGACCGTCTGGCCAAGATAGCCGCACAGGATCGCCGCCCAGAAGGCACCAAGATTGATGCCGTAATAATAGAGCGTGAAGCCGGCATCCCGGCGCGGATCGGCATCTTCGTAAAGCTGGCCGACGATCGAGGAAATGTTGGCTTTCAGATAACCCACCCCCATTACAATCAGCGCGAGGGCAAGGAACAGGATGTTCGTGTACAGAGGATCGCGCACCGGCTCCGAAAGTGTTTCCATCACGTTCGGAATGACCGTCGGCATCGGGCTATCGGCATCAAGGCCGGTGAACGTGATGCTTCCGCCTTCGCTGACATTGGCGCGGCAACCCTCATGGCTGGCATCGCCGCCGAACAGGCAGCGCTGCGTGCCGGTCTCGATGAACACCTGACGCGACCCGCCGCGGCCTTCGACCGCGAGGTTATACTCCGCGCCGTCCACGCGCATCGTCTGCGTCGCCTGCGGGCCATGCAGGCCCATCGTCAGGTGGCCGGCCACCAGAAGCAATGCGCCAAAAGCGATGGCCTTGCGGTTGCCGAGATACTTGTCTGCGAGGAAACCGCCGAGCAGCGGCAGCAGGTAAACGAGCGCGGTATAGGAACCGTACTGGCCCTGCGCCGTGCGGTCATCGAACAGGAAGTGCTGGGTCAGGTAGAAGATCAGAAGGCCGCGCATGCCGTAGAAAGAAAAGCGCTCCCACATCTCGGCGAAGAACAGGATGTGCAGGCCCTTCGGGTGCTGCCGCATCTGGTTGAACACCGGAATGCAGGTGACCAGCGTAATGACGATGCCCAGGACAATAATCAGCATGAACGGCTCCCCAGCGCGCTATCTCGTGACGGCGCTGGCCTGTGCCACGCCCTTTGTGACAAGGGTTTGACCACGCCCCGCCGGGGGGCTCAAGGCAGTTTCTGCCGTTAGGGGAAGCCTAGTAGGCCTCTTCCGCAAACACCTTGCGCACGTCGCGGCCCCAGGGGCCGTGATAGCGCGCCAGCAGCCGCTCCGCCGGCGTCAGGCCCGAAGCGGCAATCTCGTCCAGCCCGGAAAGGAAGCCAGACTCGTCATCGCCCGAGGCCGAAAGCTGCCCGCGCTCGCGCAGGCCGGCGCGCGAAATCGTCAGCACGTCCTTCGCCAGATCCTGCATCGAGCGTCCGCCCGGAATGGGTGTGCGCAGACCCAGCGTACGCACGCTCTGGCGCATCGCCTCCCGCTCCGGCGCGGTCCAGTGCTTCACCAGGTCCCACGCCGCATCCAGCGCAGACTGCGAATAGAGGATGCCTGTCCAGAACGCCGAGAAGGCACACAGCCGGTCCCACGGCCCCGCATCCGATCCGCGCATCTCGAGGAAACGCTTCAGGCGCACTTCCGGGAAGATCGTCGACAGGTGATCGGCAAAGTCATCCATCGCCGGGCGCTCACCCGGCAGGATCGGCAGCTTGCCGTCCATGAAGTCACGGAAGCTGAGGCCCGACGCATCGAGATACTGCCCGCCCCGGCGCACGAAATACATCGGCACATCGAGCGCATAATCGACATATTGCTCGAACCCGAACCCGTCCTCGAACGCAAACGGCAGCATGCCCGAACGGTCTGGGTCCGTATCCGTCCAGATATGCGAGCGATACGAAAGGAAGCCATTCGGCCGCCCTTCCAGGAACGGAGAATTTGCAAACAGCGCCGTGCCGAGCGGCTGCAACGCCAGCGACACGCGCAGCTTCTGCACCATGTCCGCTTCCGATCCGAAATCGAGGTTCGCCTGCACCGTGCAGGTGCGGAACATCATTTGCCGGCCAAGGCGCCCGACCTTGTCCATGTACGCGGTCATGATCTTGTAGCGGCCCTTGGGCATGACTGGCGTCTCCGCCATCGACCAGAGCGGGCTCGCGCCAAGACCGACAAAGCCGATCCCCAACGGCTCCGCAATCTCGCGCACTTCCGCGAGATGGCGGCCCACTTCCGTACAGGTATCGTGGATCGATTCCAGAGGCGCGCCCGAAAGCTCGAACTGCCCGCCCGGCTCCAGGCTCACGCTCGCCCCGTCGCGCTTCAGGCCGATCAGGTGCCCGCCCTCAACAATCGGCTCCCACGCGAACCGGTCGCGCAGGCCTTCCAGCATGGCGAGGATCGAGGCCTTGCCTTCATACGGCAGCGGTTTCAGCCCGTCCCAGGTGAAACCAAACTTCTCGTGCTCGGTGCCGATGCGCCA
>DNFL01000170.1:9515-9948 GCA_003486945.1 Hyphomonas sp.
GCTCGGTGCCGATGCGCCAGTCGGTGCGCGGCTTTGATCCGGCCTCAAGGTATTCAACCAGCTCGGCTTTGCCGCCAATGCGCGGCGAGGCCTCATCGATATCGGTGGTGGGCGTGGTCACCGTCGGGCCTCCCGGCTCTGTCTCTGTCCGCTGGGGAGATAAGGCCGAAATGTGGCAACGCCAACCGGGAACCTCAAAATGTTACACAGGGTGTGTCATCAGCCCCAATCCCCGCACACCGCCTGCCATAACGTCATCGCCGCCACCGCCGCCGTTTCCGCCCGCAGGATGCGCGGGCCGAGGCTCACGGCAAACGTATTTGCCCGCCCGCGCAGGAAAGCCCGCTCCTCCGGCGTGAAGCCGCCTTCCGGCCCAGTCAGAATCGCCGCGTCCCGCCCCTTCAGCCCTTCCAGCACCGCCAGCATCGGCCCC
>DNFL01000374.1 GCA_003486945.1 Hyphomonas sp.
CCTGGGCCTATGATCCGTCTGCGGACATATGGGTTGCCATCGACCCGATGCCTCATCCTCGCCACGGCCTCGGCGCTGTCACACTGGACGGCGCGGTCTATGTCATCGGCGGCGCGCTCAAGGCCAGCGGCGTCGAGACCAGCGCTCTGGTGGAAATCTACCGGCCCTAGCCGGGCGGCAGCGCGCCGATATTGCGCAAGGCGCGTTCGGTGGCGGCGCGGCGTTTCGGGGCCTGCGCCATGCCGCCGGGCATGTCCATGTTGAAGGCGAAGGCATAAGTGCCGGGCGCTTCGCCGCCGGACTGTTCGAGCCAGCCGACGAACCAGCCGATATCGCTGCCGTCGCCCTCCACCGCGCCTTTCCAGCCGGTCTTGCCATACAGCACCCAGCCCTCGCCGCGTGCCAGTTCCATCGCCGGCACCGCGAGATCATAGGTGCGCTGGGACAAGGGCAGCGTGCGCCGAGCGAGGCGGGAGAGGAAGGCGACCTGCTCGGCCGCCGAGATCGCGAGCGGGGCGGAGAGCCAGTAATGGGTGATCTTGTCCGGCCCGCCAATCTCGCCATTGCCATAGCCGAACGCGGCGAAGCCTTCCGTCAGCCGGTCCGGTCCGATGCGCGGCACGACGATCTGGTAGACCCAGACAGCTGAACGCTGGAATGCCAGCGCGAACGTCTGGTCCTGGTTCCAGCTGTCGACGAACCGCGTCTCGCCGTCCCAGGTGAATGTCTCATCCATGCTGCTGACCGCGCCGGTCTCCAGCGCCAGCAGCGTGTGCGGAATTTTCGAAGTCGAGGCCGGCGAGAAGCGCTGGTCGATCCGCGCGCCTCCGTGCGTCCAGGTTTTCTCGTCCTCGAGCCGGTAGATAACCAGCACGGCCACGCCGGGATCAACGCCTTCCGCCAGCAGCGCCTGTTCCAACGGATCTTTCACCGGCGCAGGCGCGCAGCAGACGAAGCCCGCGCACCCCGACAGCGAGAGGCTGAACCACAGCGCGGCAAGAGTTTTCAGCGCGCGCATGGCATCTGGCTCAGAACGGGATCTCGTCGTCGAGATCCTGGCTGAAGCTTTCCTTGGGGCCGCTCATCTGACGGCTGCCACCGCCGCCGGTGTAACCAGTGTCGCGGTCGCGTCCGCCGCCCGCACCGCCGCCTTCACCGCGGCCGTCGAGCATCACGAGGCTGGCATCAAAGCCCTGCAGCACGACCTCGGTCGTGTAGCGGTCATTGCCATCCTTGTCCTGCCATTTGCGGGTCTGCAGCTTGCCTTCGAGATAGACCTTCGAGCCCTTCTTCAAGTAGCTCTGCGCAACTTTCACAAGGCCTTCGGAAAAGATCGCCACGGAGTGCCACTCGGTCTTTTCCTTGCGCTCGCCGGTCGCCTTGTCGCGCCAGGTTTCCGTGGTGGCGACACGCAGGTTGCACACCTGACCGCCGTTCGGGAACTGACGCACTTCGGGGTCTGCCCCAAGATTGCCGATGAGGATTACCTTGTTGACTGAGCCCGCCATGAGGACTTCTCCGTTCTGATCTGTCTGTTTCGCTTCCGATTCGATTGCGCAATCTACTCTTCCGGCCTCAGGCTGTCGCCCGCCACAAAAAGAATTCCAGCGACTTTGGCAGGCGCCGAATATGTTCTCTTTTTGTTCTTAGCTCTTTTCAGCGCAAAAATCAACGCCGATAAATTCCTGAAGAATCAGGATCAGGCGGCCGCCGCCCCGGTTTCGCGACCGCGCCAGCGGGCGAGCATGGCGGCCCATTCCCTGTACGGCCAGATCAGCAGGGCGATGAAATCATGCCCCGGCGCGCCTTCGAAGCCGAGCTTGCCGGTGTACGGTTCCGGGACGCGGTAAGTGCCGAACATCACATCCCACAGGCTGAAAATATTGGCGAAGTTGGTGTTGTAGGCGGACGGCTCGTCCGCATGGTGCCACTGGTGGAAGCGCGGCGTCGCGAAGACGCGGCTCAGCGGGCCGAAGTGAATGTCGCCCTCGGTGTGGAGGAAGGCATTGTAGAGCTGGAAGGACAGGAAGCCCGCCAGCGCGCCAATTGGCGGAATGCCGGTGAACACGACGAGCACCAGCGTGGCCACCCACATCATCACGCCTTCCAGCATGTGGATGCGGTAGGACGTCGTCCAGTTCATGTCGGGGTCTGAATGGTGCACGGCGTGAACCGGCCAGAGCGGCGCGGTGTGCAGCCAGCGGTGCAGCCAGTAGTCCGAGAAATCGCGCAGCACGATATAGGCGAAGATGCTGGCCGCCAGCGGCACGCCTGCCCAGGCCTCCGGCGAGATGCCCGGCAGGCCGGTCTGCGGCAGCAGCTGCTGACCGATGCCGGCAAGGCTGGCGAAGATGAAAGGCGAAACCAGTTTGTTGGCGAGCGCGGTAGCAAGATTGGTGCGCACGCTTTCCAGCATGCCGCGGCGCCATTTCACGGCACTGATGCCTCGCAGAGCCAGCCCTAGCGCCGTGAAGATACAGAAGAGCCAGACATAGTGCATGCGCGGTTGCCCAAAAGGTCGCTCGCCCGCATCAGCGGGACAGTCCCTGAGCTATAAGCCGGTATGGTGAATGCCCGTTTCGTCCATTCGATTAAATTTCACCGATCTGCCCCTCCGAAGAGCGCTGCGCAGGGAACTGCTCTTTTCACCGCGTTCATATTATGTTCTTGTGGCCGGGCTGGACTCAAGACACACATAGCGCCTAGCACAAATCCCACCGTTACGCCCTCAGAACGAGTTCAGAAACCTCCCATGGCCGAGTCCCCCTACATCCGCGTGCGCGGTGCCAAGGAACACAATCTCAAGAACATCGATGTCGACATCCCGCGCGGCCAGCTCGTGGTGATGACCGGCCTGTCGGGCTCGGGCAAATCCTCGCTCGCCTTCGACACGATCTATGCCGAGGGCCAGCGCCGCTATGTCGAGTCGCTGTCTGCCTATGCCCGTCAGTTTCTGGAGCTGATGCAGAAACCGGACGTGGAAAGCATCGAGGGCCTCTCGCCCGCAATCTCCATCGAGCAGAAGACGACGAGCCGCAATCCGCGCTCCACGGTCGGCACAGTCACCGAGATCTACGACTATATGCGCCTCCTCTGGGCGCGCGTCGGCGTGCCCTATTCGCCTGCCACCGGCCTGCCGATCGAGAGCCAGACGGTCAGCCAGATGGTTGACCGCACGATGGCGCTGGAAGACGGTACACGGCTCTACCTGCTTGCGCCGATCGTCCGGGGACGGAAGGGGGAGTTCCGGAAAGAGTTCGCGGAGCTTCTGAAGAACGGCTTCCAGCGTGTGAAGGTGAACGGCGAATTCCACGAGCTGGAAGACCCGCCGAAGCTCGACAAGAAGTTCAAGCATGACATCGATGTGGTGGTCGACCGAATCGTCGTGCGCGCCGGCATGGAGCAGCGCCTGGCAGAGAGTTTCGAGACCGCGCTCGGCCTCGCGCAGGGCATTGCGGTGGCAGAATATGCCGACATCGCGCAAGGCGAAACGGAACCGAAACGCATCACGTTCAGCGCCAATTTCGCCTGCCCGGTTTCCGGCTTCTCGATTCCGGAAATCGAGCCGCGCCTGTTCTCGTTCAACAACCCGTTCGGCGCCTGCCCGGCCTGTGACGGGCTTGGCGAACAGTTGAAGATCGACCCCGATCTCGTCGTGCCGGACAAGGACCTTGGCCTGCTCGACGGCGCGATTGCGCCCTGGGCGAAATCCACCTCGCCCTACCAGACACAGACGCTGCAGGCGCTTGCGGCGCATTACCGCTTCGACCTGACCAAGCCGTGGAACAAGCTGCCGGAGAAGATCCAGGAGATCATCCTCTACGGCACCGGCGATGAGGAAGTTCAGTTCCTCTATGACGACGGCATGCGCACCTACAAGACGAAGAAAACCTTCGAGGGCGTAATCCCCAATCTCGACCGGCGCTACCGCGAAACGGACTCCGCCTGGGTGCGCGAGGAGATCGCGCGCTTCCAGTCGGCTGCTCCGTGTCCGGAATGTCATGGTAAGCGGCTGAAGCCGCAGGCGCTGGCGGTGAAGATTGCCGGGCTCGATATTTCGCAGGCCGGTGAGTTTTCAATCCGCAAGGCGGGCGAATGGTTCGGCGGCGTACACAAGACGCTGACAAAGCAGCAGAAGGAAATCGCCACGCGCATCCTGAAGGAGATCAACGACCGGCTGATCTTCCTCAATGATGTCGGCCTTGATTACCTCTCCCTCGGGCGCGGCTCGGGCACGCTTTCGGGCGGCGAGAGCCAGCGCATTCGCCTCGCCTCGCAGATCGGCTCCGGCCTCACGGGCGTGCTTTATGTGCTCGACGAGCCCTCCATCGGCCTGCATCAGCGCGACAATGAACGCCTTCTGGAAACGCTGAAACGCCTGCGCGATCTCGGCAATTCCGTCATCGTGGTGGAGCATGACGAAGACGCGATCCTCACCGCTGACCATGTCATCGACATGGGCCCGGCCGCGGGCGTGCATGGCGGCGAGATCATCGCGGAAGGCACGCCGGAAGAAATCCTGAAGTCGAAGAAAAGTCTGACGGCGGATTATCTCTCCGGCGCGCGCGAAATCGCGATCCCGAAACGCCGCCCGGTGACCAAGGGCTCGCGCATGCTGACCGTGAAAGGCGCGAGCGGCAACAATCTGAAGAACGTCACCGCTTCCATCCCGCTAGGCGCGTTCACCTGCGTCACCGGTGTTTCCGGCGGAGGCAAGTCGACGCTGATCATCGAGACGCTCTACAAATCACTGGCGCGCAAGCTGAACGGCGCATCGGAATCTCCGGCGCCGTATGACAGTCTCGAAGGGCTCGAGCATCTCGACAAGGTGATCGATATCGACCAGTCGCCGATTGGCCGCACGCCGCGCTCCAACCCGGCCACCTATACCGGCGCCTTCGGGCCGATCCGCGACTGGTATGCCGGCCTGCCGGAAGCCAAAGCGCGCGGCTATGCGCCGGGCCGGTTCAGCTTCAACGTCAAG
>DNFL01000169.1 GCA_003486945.1 Hyphomonas sp.
GAGGTAGATGCGGTCAGCGAGCGGCAGGGCGAGCGCGTAGATGGCGGCGCCGCCGATGACGAAGACTTCCGGTTGGCCGGCGCGCAGGGCGATGGCGCGAGCGGCGTTCAGCGCCGGCACGAAGCTGGAATAGACGCGCGCTTCGGCAGCGTCGTAGTTCCAGTCGCGGCTGATGACGATATTGGCACGGCCGGGCAGCGGGCGTTTCGGCAGGCTTTCCCAGGTCTTGCGGCCCATGATGACCGGCGCACCCATCGTGGTGCGCTTGAAATGGGCAAGGTCATCCTTCAGCCGCCAGGGCAATTGCCCGTCGGTACCGATCACTCTATTTCGTCCCTGGGCGACGATCAGGCTGAGGCGGATGGGGTCTGTCATGTGCAGTACTTCCTGCAGCACCGAGCGGGATTGGCAAGTCCGCGGCGGAGCTGAATTTTCCATGGTGCGAAAGAGGGGCGCCTTGTGCGCTGCACAATGTGCGCTAATCAAGCTGCATTCGCAGCCTGCACTGCTATTGGCACGGGGACGGACGAAAACGCATGGGCTTTGATCTGGCGAGTATCCTCACGAATGGACATTCCGGGCTGCTGCTGCCGGCGCTCGCCGCGCTGGGGCTGACCTTCGCGGCGATCTGGCACTTGCAGGGGCGCGCCTGGGCACTGCTTTACGTGGTGCTGATCCCGTTCCTGAACTGGAGCTTCGGCGTCATCCCCGAATTCCCCATCGTTGCGCCGGGCGATGACGTGTTCCGGCAAGGCGTGTCGCTGCACCCGATGACGATGGTGACCGGCATGGTGTTCGTGATCCGCGATTTCGTGCAGCGCGAGATGGGCCACCGGGTGCTGATCCTGATGGCGATCGCGGTGACCTGGTCGTTCTTCTATGCCTGGCCGGTGATTGCGCTGGCGAGCGGGATTGCCTTCGCGATTTCGGAAGGGGTCGACTGGCTGCTGTTCACGTTCACGAAATACCGGCTGTCGACGCGCATCCTCTTGTCGAGCGCGGTGGCGGCGCCGGTGGATACGACCGTGTTCCTCTATGGCGCCGACCTCGCCAAGCAGATGGAACTGGGCATGGATCCCGGCAACTCGTTGCACGTGGCCAACTGGATCGTGTTCGTGATCGGCAAGATGGTCGGCGCGGTGATCGTCTCGCGCATCATCCGCAAACGCGAGGATGCCGGGCTGATCTCGCCGCATGAGGCTTGATTCAGATTGCTCGCAGCTGATCCCTCGCCTGTGGCTCGGTGCTGTTGCGCCTGCGCATTGCTTGTGATTGCTCGGTGCTGATCGTGAGTTGACGCTCGCGGCACCTGCGCCTGCGCATTGCTTGTGGGGCGCCCCGCCTCGGATGAAGCGGGGCGACCGGTTCAGGTTACTCCGTCTCGAGCAGCTTCCGTTTGAACAGGAAACCGGCGATCGCCGCGCCGACGAGCGGAGCGATGAGGAAGAGCCAGAGCTGTGACAAGGCCGTGCCGCCGACAAGGACAGCCGGGCCGAAGCTGCGGGCCGGGTTGACCGACACGCCGGTCACCTGGATGCCAACAATGTGGATCACGGTCAGCGTCAGACCGATGGCAAGGCCCGCAACCATTCCGGGTGCGGACTTTTGCGTCGAGCCAAGGATCACGACCAGGAAGAGGAAGGTCGCCACCACTTCGAAGACGAGCGCTGCGGCGAGCGAATACTCACCGAGATAGCCCGGGCCCCATCCGTTCTGGCCGAGGCCATTGCTGACAAGATCGTAACCGGTCTGGCCGGTGGCGATGTACCAGAGCGCTGCGGCGCCGAGGAATGCTCCGATGAACTGGGCAACCCAGTACCGGAACATGGTGTTCATATCCATCCGCCCGGCGATGAAGGCGCCGAAGCTGACGGCGGGGTTGACGTGGCAGCCCGAGATCGGGCCGATGCCGTAGGCCATGGCCACGATGGCGAGGCCGAAGGCGAAGGATATGCCGAGCTGGCCGACCTCACCTCCCGCGAGGACGGCTGCGCCGCATCCGAACAATACCAGAGTGAACGTGCCGATGAGTTCGGCGAGAAAGACTTTCATGTGGTGCCTCCTTGGTACGTCCGGGAAGGTCTGACGCCCGCCTCGGCACGTGCGGCAAGGATGCAGGGCTTCGCGCGATACGGCAAGCAGCGCCTGATGCCTTGCCTTTCCGGCCTGTTGCGGCAACACAATCAGGGGCGCCCACCCATTCTGCAGAGGATGTTCCGATGAAGCCGTTTGCCCTTCCCGCCTTGTTCCTGGCCTGCGCAGCGGCCCTTACGGCCTGCGCGTCGAAACCGGAAAAGGCGCCTGCGGCAACGCCTGCCACAGCGCAGCCCGCAGAGACGGGCGCAGCTCCCGCAGCGGCGAAGCCGAAATATGAGGCGAAGATCGTCTCCCTGCCGTTCCGGGTGGATGTCAGCTTTTCCAGCCGGGCGCTGGCGCTGCTGCAGGAAACCGGCGGGCAGGTTGGTGTGTCTGCGGACTATTACGGCGCGCCGAAGGATCCGTCCGCAAGCGGACTGGATCCCGAACTCGGCGTCTGGCTCGGCGGCGAGATGGAAACGATCGGCGCGAGCCCGCGCTCGCTGACGATGAAGGGCCATTTCGATGCGGCCCGAGTGGCGCGCGAAGTGGTGGGTGATCCGCGCGTGCGTGTCACGGCCTATGCCATCCACTCCCCCAAGGCGCAGGACCAGATGGTGTGCGCCGCGTTCGATGAAGCCTTGCCGATCACGGTGGAGACCGGAGCGACCGTGCATTGCACGCTCAGGAAGGAATAGGCGCATCCGCTTGCCGGAAACGCCCCGCAGGCGCATACTGACAGCCTGACGCGGAGGACAGTCCGGTGCGATCTCATTCCCCAGGCCTACTGCTGACGGGCGCCATGTTTCTCGCCCTGCCCGCGTTCAGCGAACCGCCCAAACCGCCACCGCCGCCGCCCGGCACGAAGCTGGCGCCGTCGCAGACGAAGGTCCTGCCGATGGGTGACGAAGAGGGCGCAGGCAGCGGAGAGGAAGCGGCGGCGAAACCGGCCAGCGACGCGGAGTCCGAAGAAAAGTCAGAGCGCAAAGCCCCACGCAAGGAGCCGGCTTCCGGCGAACCGCAAACGCCTCCGCGCTAGACCGCCACGGCCGCCTTGATGTGCGGGTGCGGATTGTAATTGTCGATGCGGAAATCTTCATACGTCCAGCCGAAGAGATCGGTCTTGTCCGGGTTCATCCAGAGCGTCGGCAGCGCGCGCGGTTCTCGGGTCAGCTGCAGGTTCGCCTGCTCCAGATGGTTCAGGTAGAGGTGCGCGTCGCCGAGCGTATGCACGAACTCGCCGGGGCGCAGGCCGGTGGCGCGCGCCATCATGTGGGTTAGCAGCGCATAGGAGGCGATGTTGAACGGTACGCCGAGGAAGACATCCGCAGAGCGCTGGTAAAGCTGGCAGTTGAGCCGGCCGCCGGCGACGTTGAACTGGAACAGGCAGTGGCAGGGCGGCAGGGCCATATCGTTAACGTCTGCCGGGTTCCAGGCCGACACGATCAGGCGGCGGGAATTGGGATTGGTGCGGATTTCATCCAGCACCCACTGGATCTGGTCGATCGTGCGCCCGTCCGGCGCCGCCCAGCTGCGCCATTGCTTGCCATAGACCGGGCCCAGATCGCCGTGCTCATCGGCCCATTCATCCCAGATCGAGACCCCGTTTTCCTTCAGCCAGGCAATATTTGTCTCGCCCCGAAGGAACCAAAGCAGCTCGATGATAATAGAGCGCACATGCAGGCGCTTGGTCGTCAGCAGCGGGAAACCTTTTTCAAGGTCGAAGCGCATCTGGCGGCCGAACACACCGCGTGTGCCGACCCCCGTCCGGTCGCCGCGTTCCTGGCCATTCTGCAGTATATCCTGCAGGAGCGCGTGGTATTGCTGCATAGTATCTCCGCCGAATCGGGGGGTGGACAGGGTTAACCGGACCCTACCATGCCGGTTACAATTTCCGGAAGACGGGAAACCAGACCTAAAGCCCCATCTGACATAACTGCTCCGATGTATTGCGCGGGGAATCCGCAAGCAAGGACGCTGGGCCATGGGCAACTGGGGCAAGAAATCTCAATCGGGCGGCATCTTCGGGCGGTTTGCCCGGAGTGAGCGCGGCAACGTCGCGATGATCGCCGCGCTGGCGATCATTCCGATCATCACCGTCGCCGGCTTCGCGCTCGACTTCCAGATGACCGTGACGAAAAAGGGCAAGGTCCAGTACGCTGTCGATGGCGCCGTTCTTTCCGCAGTGAAGTCGCTGGAGGCGAATGCGCCGAAGGCCCAGGTGACGGTTGAAGCGAACACCTATTTCCGCGAAATTCTCGGACTTGCGAACGACACGTTCCTCGACTGCGGCCCGCTGAACCTCGTATTCGGCGACGACAATGAAGAACTCGAAGCGTCGGTCTACTGCACCAACGAAACCACGCTGTCCAAGATCGCCGGCAAGCAATACCTAGAATTCACCGTGTCTTCGACGGCAACTTATGGCCAGGGCTCACTGGAAGTTGCGCTGATCCTAGACATCACGGGCTCGATGTCCGGAACGCGCATCACGGCGCTGAAAGCGGCCGCCACGGACTTCATCGACATCGTTATCCAGGACGTTCAGGTGCCCTTCTATTCGAAGGCGTCGATTGTTCCCTATGCTGCGGCCGTTGCCGTTGGCGACTATGCTGACGAAGTGCGCGGCACGGTGCCGGGTAGCCGTCCGATCTCCGGCGGCGTCTGGCAGAACGGCACGACCGTCCGCAACATCACGGGCATCACACGTGCAAACCCGGCTGTCGTCACCTCTAATGGTCACGGCTACGCAAACGGCGACACGGTCTGGATCAGCGGCGTCAGCGGCATGACGCAGGTCAACAACAAGGCCTATACCGTTGCCAGCGTGACCACGAACACCTTCCGCCTGCAAGGCGTCAGCTCTTCCGGTTGGAGTAGCTATTCGAGTGGCGGCCAGATCCGCAAATGCCTGAACGCAGGCTGCGCGATTACGGTGACCGCCAACAGCCATGGCTTCCAGGACGGTGACCGCATTGTTGTCAACGGCGTCAACGGAATGACGGGTCTCAACACGGGCGCCAACGTAACCTGGACCGTTGCCAACCGGGCCACCAACACATTTGTGGCAACGGGCTCGGTCGGCCCGACCGCCGGCACCTATACCAGCGGCGGTTCCATCTGGTGCACGACCTATGGCTGCCGGTACTTCCGCTTCCTCAACAAGAGCTCGAACGCGCAGCGCGTGCATGAAGTCTCGACATGCGCGACCGAGCGTACGGGAGCCGAGGCCTATACAGACCGGCGCTCTGCTGACGTGAAAGTCGGTTTCCACTATCCGCCTTCGGGCAACCCGTGCACGACGGCCAACCCGATCGTTCCGCTGACCAGCAACAAGACGACGCTGAAAGATGCCGTCAACGCACTGGATGAAGTCGGTTCCACGGCAGGTCACATGGGCGCCGTCTGGGGCTGGTACACGCTGTCGCCGAATTTCGGTGAGATCTTCCCGGCAGGCAGCCGCCCCGGCGCCTACAACACGCGCAGCCTGTTCAAGATTGCCGTGTTCATGACCGACGGTGACTTCAACACGGCCTATTGCGACGGTGTCATCGCCGGGAACTCGACTTCGGGTTCCGGTTCGACAGCCGACCAGAACAATTGCAACGCTACCAATGGCAGCTCCTACACCCAGGCGCGCGCCGTCTGTCAGGCGATGAAGGATAACGGCATCATCATCTACACGATCGGTTTCGAGGTCGGCAGCATCGCAGCAGCGCAAAGCCTGCTCAACGATTGCGCGTCCAGCCCGGGCCATGCCTACCTCGCTTCGGGCTCGGCCGAACTGCGCGAAGTGTTCCAGGCGATTGCAAGGTCCATCAACGAAGTGCGCCTGACCAAGTAAGGCGCACGACCCCTCCCTCCCGCAGGAGATTGCCGAATGCAGTTCCCGCGTTTCAGAACTCTGCGTACTGACGGATTTTTCCGCAGCAGGGATGCGAACATTGCCATGCTGGCGGCGTTCATGATCCCGGCGATCCTCGGTCTCGCCGGGTTCGCCATCGACCTGCAAAATACCGTTCGCCAGAAATCCAAGGTACAGGCATCGCTCGATTCGGCGGTGCTTGCCGGCGCCCTCTCCCGCCAGCGCGGAATGAACGAGGCCGCGGTGCGCGCGGATGTGCAGTCCTATGCCGCCTCGATGTTCGAGCAGCAGGGCGGTGGATTGTTCTGCGGACCGGTCACGGTTGCGTTCAATGCTGACAACCAGGATATCAGCGGCTCGGTGAGCTGCCGGCAGCCTGCCTATCTCGTGCAGTTGCTGGGTCATGACCACCTCGACTTCTCGGTCGAGTCCACGTCGACCTATGGCATCGGCGTCGTGGATATTTCCTTCGTGTTCGACGTGTCCGGATCGATGAACGACCAGAACCGGCTGCCGAACCTGAAGACGGCGGCGAGTGCGGCGTTTGATGAGCTGCTGCCGGATGACCGCGTGCTGGATGGTTCCGTCCGCCTTGCGATTGCCAGCTATAACCACTCGCTGAATGCAGGCCCGTATC
This sequence comes from Hyphomonas sp., assembly GCA_003486945.1. Classification (GTDB taxonomy): domain Bacteria; phylum Pseudomonadota; class Alphaproteobacteria; order Caulobacterales; family Hyphomonadaceae; genus Hyphomonas. The sequence continues at coordinate 6,579 of DNFL01000169.1, forward strand.
TCAATGCCGTGACCAATTCGATCACGCTGGCCGCGGATGCGTCGAACTCGGCCGCGCAGTCCAACTACAATTCCTACAATGATCGCCGGATGACCGACTCGGCGACGGGCAAGCGCTTCTTCTACTACCAGCGCGGCACCTGCACGAGCGGCGGCACATGCGGGCGCACCTCAAGCTATACCTGGAACGCGCGGCGCTATTTCTTCGAAGATAGCGGCTTGTCAAACAGTTGCGTCTACGAACGTACAGGCGCGCATGCGGCAACCGATACGGCGCCGACTTCCGGGCGCTGGATGGGTGCGGGCAATCCGCGCTGGAACTTCTCGGCAAGCTCCACCAGCAAGTATGACGGCTGGCGAAATGTCGAAACGGCCGGCGCAACGGGCTACGGTGTGGGTGCGTATGAAGGCCGCCACGGCACCTGCATGCCGTCCGGCCCGGTGCCGCTGACCGAAGACAAGGCGGCGTTGAAAGCGCACGTCAACAATCTCGTCGCCGAAGGCGGCACGGCCGGCCATCTCGGTATCGCCTGGGGCTGGTACCTGATCTCGCCCAACTGGTCGAACATCTGGCCGAATGCTTCGCGCCCGCGTGACTATGGCGCAGTGCGCACTTCGAAGTTCATGATCCTGATGACGGACGGTGACTTCAACATCCAGCACCCCACAGCCAGCCGGACCTCGTTCCAGCAGTCGATGGACCTGTGCGACCAGATGAAGTCCCTGCCCGCGAACATCCAGATCTTCACCGTCGGCTTCCAGGTGCCGAGCAATGTGCAGAAAACCAGTGATGGGCGCACCATCATGCAATACTGCGCCAGCTCTCCCGGCCACGCCTTCAGCGCAGACAGCGGTGCTGAACTGGTGGAAGTCTACCGCACCATTGCGCGCTCGATCTCCGACCTTCGCCTCAAGCACTGAGGCGCAGCGCTTGCGGCAGGGCCCCTGCGCTGGCTAGGACTGGCGCATGCTCAACTGGATTCCCAATGCCCTGACCCTGTCGCGCTGCGTGTTCGCCGTGCTGGTGCTGTTCGGCGCGCTGCAGGCGGCTGGCATGAGCGCTGCGCAGGCCGGCGCGGGCGGGGATGAGGCGCTGCGCTATGCCACGCTGGCGCAGCTTTGGCACCAGTTCGCCCTTCTCGCCTTCATCTCCGGCGCGCTGACCGATTTCATCGATGGCTGGGCTGCGCGGGCACTGAAAGCGGAAAGCCGGTTTGGTATCTGGCTGGACCCGATTGCCGACAAGGTGCTGGTCGGCTTCGCCCTGCTCGCCGTGTCGATGACGCTGAAATCCTGGCTGATCTATGTGCCTGCCGCGCTGATCATTGCGCGCGATGTGTTCATGACCTGGCTGCGCACGCGGCCTGAAGCGGCAAGCGTTGTGTTGCCCAGCAATCTCGCCAAGGTGAAGACGGCGGTGGAAATGGTGGCGATCGCGGGACTGATGCTGCCCTTCGCGTTGGCGCCGTCCACGGTGGAGGCGGCGCAGGGCGCTGACCCGCTGGCCGTTGGCGCAGCCGTGCTGATCGTATTCCTGCTCTGGCTGGCGGCGGCATTGTCGCTGATGACGGCGGCGCAATATGTCCGCGCGATCCGCCACGCCGCATAAGGAAACGCCGACCCCCGGGGACATGGGAGCCGGCGCAGCCAGCGGTGGGATCAGGGTGGGTTTGAGGGAGAAGTCCCGGCCCGCCGGTATTTCTGAGCGGCGCAGGGGACGCCGCAGAAAAGAGAATACCGCGCCAGCCTCAACAATTCGTGAATCCGAGGCCCGGAAATTTTCATACTGCCGCACCCAAGGCGCAGCGCTGCCCGACTGCTGCCATGATTTGCCTCCCAGACTGGCACACATGAGACACCGGGCCGGGAAAAGACCGAACATCATTGCGGTGCTGCTGGCCGCGCTCGCCTTCCTTTGCTTGCCGGCGCTCTTTGCCTTTGCAGACGCAGACACGGTCCCGGCGACAAAACGCTCGGACACGGCCTATGCGAAGACGAAGCCGGTATTGGAACAGGCGCTGGCTGCGAAAGGCCTCACGCTCGGCAATCCGGTCTACCTGCGTCTAACCAAACAGCCCGCCGAACTGACAGCCTATGTCGCCGATGCAAAGGGTGATTTCAAAGCCTTCCGCACCTGGCCGGTCTGCTCCGTATCCGGATCACTCGGGCCGAAGCAGAAGGAAGGCGACATGCAGGCGCCGGAGGGCTTCTATGTGGTGAAGCCCGCGCAGATGAACCCGGCCTCAAGCTTTCACCTCTCCTTCAATCTCGGCTATCCGAACGCCTTTGACCGCGCCCATGGCCGCACGGGCAGTTTCCTGATGGTGCATGGCAGCTGCGCCTCAATCGGCTGTTTCGCCATGACTGATGCGGGGATTGAAGAAATCTGGACCCTGATGCAGGCCGCCTATGAGAAAGGGCAAGGCGCCGTGAACGTCCACATCTTCCCCTTCCCCATGAGCGCGGCAAACCTGAAAGCGCATGAAGCAAACGAGCATGCCGCCTTCTGGCAGACCCTCGCGCCTGCCTGGACACAGTTCGACGAGACGGCCCGCGTGCCGCGCGTGAAAGTCTCAGGCACGTCCTATCAGGTTCTCGGCGCCCAGTAGGGCGAGATTGGCACGCCGCGATAGAGTTCCTCGAGGCGGCGGCGGTTGCCGGCGGTAATGTCCGCGGGCGGATCATGCGGATCGGCCCATGCCGTTTCCGCAATTTCACCGGCACTGGTGGCGCCCACCTGTTCCCAGCTGCCGAAGGGCACGCGGTAGAGCAGCACGTGATCATTGCGGAAATTGTGGTGGTTCGAATAGAAGCCGAACACTTGCGGCTCGGCGGTGAGCCGGATGCCGCCTTCTTCTATGAGCTCACGGCGCAGCGCCTCCAGCGCCGGCTCGCCGCGTTCCACGCCGCCGCCCGGCATAAACCAGCCATTGGTGTAGGTGTGGCGCACGAGGAAAACGCGGCCCTCCGCATTCTCCACGGCTGCCCGCACGCCGAGCGTCATCGGCCGGCTGAGCCGGAACCAGGCCTGAAAGGCAAGGGTGCGAAGCGTAGGCATCGAGTTTATCCGTGCACGAACTCGGAGGCGGTATAGCCCTGGAAGTAAAGGGCGGCCGTAAGATCTGTATGCTGAATGGAGGCATTTGCCTCCGCTGCGACCAGCGCCTTCGCCTTGTAGGCAACGCCAAGGCCCGCGGCGCGGATCATGTCGAGGTCATTGGCGCCGTCGCCCATCGCAATGGCTTCTTCCGCGCCGATCCCGAGCTGCGAGACCGCTTCGAGCAGCGCTTCTCGCTTCGCCTCGCGTCCGATAATCGGGCGGCCCACTTCGCCGGTCAGGGCGAGGCCGTCATCGGCGAGCAGGTTGCCGAGATGGGCATTGAAGCCCGCCATCTCGGCCACGCGCGACGTGAAAAAGGTGAACCCGCCGGAGACCAGCAGCGTCTTGGCGCCGTTCGCTTTCATGGTGGCGATCAGCGTGCGCGCACCGGCGTTCAGCGTGATGCGCTCGCGCAGGGTCCGCTCCAGCTCGCCCAGCGGCAGGCCGCGCAACATGGCGACACGGGAGGTGAGTGCGGCTTCAAAGTCGAGCTCCCCGCGCATGGCGCGCTCGGTGATCTCGGAAATCTGGGGCTTGAGGCCGACAGCATCGGCCAGCTCGTCAATGCACTCCTGCCCGATGATGGTGGAGTCCATGTCGGAGATCAGCAGCCGTTTGCGGCGAAACTGAGCGACCGGCATCACCGCTACATCAATCGGCAGCTTGTGCTCCGCGATGGCGGAGCGGACTTTTTCCGCCGTGCCCTGCGTACTCTGGAATGGCATGGCGCCGGCTTCCAGCGGATCGCCGGAGGACAGGTGGACCCAGCCGGCCGGCAGCGCGCCGGCAAGGCCGACCGCTGCGGCAAGGAGGGATTGGAGATCGCTCTTCCCTTCCCGGCAAACACCGGCAACGATCCAGTCATGGTTCACAGGCAAGCACTCCGGAGGACGGCTTGTCTGTATGTGGCTTTCCCAAAGCGGGGCAAGCCCTTAGGTGTTGGGAATGCATCCTGTGATCCTGATCCACGGGCCCACGGCCTCCGGCAAGTCGGCCCTCGCCATTGAAGTCGCCCGCCGCCTCGGCGGCGAGATCATCAATGCCGATTCCATGCAGGTTTACCGCGATCTTCAGGTGATCTCCGCACGCCCGACCGAAGAGGAGATGGCCGGCGTGCCGCATCACCTGTTCGGCCATGTCGACGCTGCCACGCGTTTCTCGACCGGTGAGTGGCTGGAGGCCGCCCGCGCAGTGGTCAAGCGGCTGGAACGGCAGAACAAGCACGCCATCTTCGTCGGCGGCACGGGGCTCTACCTGCTGGCGCTGACCCAGGGCCTGTCGGACATCCCGCCCGTGCCCGATGAAATCCGCGCCGAAGTGAAGGCCATCAACGATGCGGAAGGCGCCGACGGCCTGCGCGCCCGGCTGATGCCGCATGATCCGGAACTGGCCGAGCGCCTTGGCACCGGCGACCGCCAGCGCCTCGCGCGGGCCTATGAAGTGTGGCTGGCGACGGGCCGGTCGCTGACCGATTTCCAGACCGAACGTCAGCCGCCTGTGCTGGAAGAAGGCCGCTGGATGGGTATCGCCCTGACACCCCCGCGCGCGGCGCTCTACAAGAAGATCGACCGGCGCTTCGAGGGCATGCTGATGCAAGGCGCCATGGCCGAGGCGCGGGCGCTGGTGGCGCGGGGGCTCGACCCCGAACTGCCGGTCATGAAGGCTTGCGGCGTGCCCTGGCTCGCGGCTTTCGCCCGAGGCGAACTCAGCCCGGAAGAGGCCGCCGAAAATGCAAAGCGGGACACGCGGCGCTATGCAAAAAGGCAATTCACCTGGATCGGGCGGCAATTTCCGTTCTGGCCGCGCATCCCTTCTCCGGAGTTGGGAGACCGCCTGAGGGTCATTTTTGCCCTTTACAGGGAGATTGACACCGCTCAAGCGGAAGATTATGCCTGAGCGCCTGTATTCGAGGAAACGCCCCTTGCGCAAAATGACCGTAGTAATCCTTCGGCGCCCGTAGCTGCCTGATCCCTCAGGCGGTTGCGGGTGCGCACAGAAAAGGGCTTCCTCAGGGGGCCCTTTTTTGTTGGCGGAAACCTGACCCTTCACCAACCCTTCACCCCCTCCCAGAGTGCCCCGATGACCACCAAGACCAAGGCCAAACCTGCCCCCGCGCCAGCCGAAACCAGCCCGCGCATGATGACCGGCGCGCAGATCGTCGTGGAAGCGCTGCGCGAGCAGGGTGTTTCGGTGATGTTTGGTTATCCGGGCGGCGCGGTGCTGCCGATCTATGACGCGCTCTACGGGCAGGACGCGATCCGCCACATCCTCGTGCGCCATGAGCAGGGCGCAGGCCATGCGGCGGAAGGCTATGCCCGCTCCACCGGCAAGCCGGGCGTCGCGCTGGCCACCTCTGGTCCCGGCGCAACCAACATGGTGACGCCGATCACCGACGCACTGATGGATTCTATTCCAATGGTGGTGATCACCGGACAGGTGCCGACCCACCTGATCGGCACTGACGCCTTCCAGGAATGCGACACGACCGGCATCACGCGCAGCTGCGCCAAGCACAACTATCTCGTCACCGATGTGAACCAGCTGGCGCGGACAATCCATGAAGCCTTCTATGTCGCGACTACCGGCCGGCCCGGCCCGGTGCTGATCGACATTCCGAAAGACATCCAGTTCGCCACCGGCCCCTATGTCAGCAAGAACGGAATCTTCAAGCCGACCTATGTGCCGGAAACCACGCCGAAGCGCGAAGCGATCCGGGCGGCGGCAGAACTGATGACCAAGGCCTGGCGCCCGGTTTTCTATACCGGCGGCGGCGTCATCAATTCCGGCCCGCGCGCCTCCGCGGCGCTGCGCGAGCTGCAGGAACTGACCGGCTTTCCGGTGACCTCTACGCTGATGGGCCTCGGCGCCTTCCCCGCCTCGCATCCGGACTGGCTGGGCATGGTCGGTATGCATGGCAGCTACGAAGCCAACAATGCGATGCACGACTGCGACCTGATGATCTGCGTCGGCGCCCGCTTCGACGACCGGGTGACCGGCCGCATCGATGCCTTCTCGCCGAAATCGAAGAAGATCCACATCGACATCGACCCCTCCTCGATCAACAAGATCGTGCGCGTGGATGTGCCGGTGCTGGCCGATTGCGCCGAGGCGCTGGAAGCACTGATCGCTGAGATCAAGGCGCTGAAGCGCAAGGCGCCGGACCTGACCGCCTGGCGCGAGCAGATCGAAGGCTGGCGCGCGCGCCGTTGCTTCGCCTACTCAAACTCGAAAGACGTGATCAAACCGCAATATGCGGTGGAGCGGCTCTATGCCCTGACAAAGGACCGGAAAACCTACATCACCACCGAGGTCGGCCAGCACCAGATGTGGGCCGCGCA
>DNFL01000151.1:0-1422 GCA_003486945.1 Hyphomonas sp.
ACCGCCGGGGATCAGCGACACGGCAATGACGATGAAGTCGAACCAGTTCCAGCCGAGCTTGAAGAATTGCAGGCGGTAGACGAACAGCTTCAGCAGGATCTCGAGGACGAAGATCGCCGTCACGGCCGAGTCGAAAAAGCTCAGCGCCGCCACCAGCCAGCCCGGCAGAACGGATGAATAGGTCAGTACGCCCAGCACAATTGCATTTGCGATGATCAGGAACATGATCGCATCGCGCACGATAGGGCGCTCGATGAAGCGCTCAACCGCGGAATTGTAAGTCGCTTCGTCGAGTGTTGCCTTAGGCATGGTGCCGATCCTTCGCGATTCCCCGGCTGCAAGCTATCGGCAGTTCCGGCGGGATCAAGTCAAAGCACGCATCAGGCGGAAAACCGGTCCTGATTGCTGCAGGACTACCCGGCGATGCTGCGGTGGGGATCGGAATGGTCCCATTCGGCGAGCAGCATGCGCAGGGCCGAAATGAAGGCTATCGGCTGGTCCAGCATCACATGATGGCGCGCATGCGGGATCGACACGAACGGCACCTGATGGCCCATCAGGGCGCGCATGTATTCGCGCACATCATCCGGCATCAGCGCGCTTTCCTCGCCGCGGATGATCGCCACGCGGCAGCGCGCAGCCTTCAGGAGCTCGCCTCCATCCCTGCCCGGTTCGAACCGCGTCCAGATCGTCGGGTCGAACTTCCAGGTCCAGCCGCCATCTGCGCGTTTCAGGCTCCAGCGCGCGATATAGTCCATCGCATAATGGTTCTCGCACAGCTGGGGCGGGGCGAGGCGGAAGCGCGCAAGCGCGTTGGCAAGGTCCGGATAGATCCGGTGCGGCCGGCCGGCGCGCGACGGGCCCTGATGCGGACGCTCCGGCGGATTGACCGGGCTGTCGACAATCACCATGCCCTCGAACCGGTCGCCATGCTCTGCCCCGGTCACCAGCGTGACGAAGCCGCCGAAGGAATGCGCCACGATCACCGGCTTGCGCGCGCCCTCAAACAGGCCGGCATGTTCGGCCACCGCCACCTGCTCCGCTGAAAACGTCGCCATGTCGTAGCTGCTGCGCCAGTCACTGTCGCCCATACCGGAGAAGGTCAGCGCGGCTACGTTATAGTTGGCGGCAAAGTAGGGCGCGATGAAATCCCACCAATGGGCATGGGCGCCGTTGCCGTGCACGAACAGAAGGCCCGGCGCGCCGCGCCGACCCCAGCGCTGGTAGGACACTTCCGCCCCGGCGACATTTACCCGGTGCACTTCATAGGGCGTCGCCACCGCTTCCGGAAACCAGTCCGGCGTGGGCGGCAGGGCGCCGCGATATTCCGCCAGCGGGCCGCCTTCCGAAGGCATTTCCTCCGGCTGGTCCCGGACAATCGGATCGCCGTTCCGGCTCATCTGCGCGCTCCCTCAGCTTAGC
>DNFL01000151.1:1653-1890 GCA_003486945.1 Hyphomonas sp.
CGCTCCCTCAGCTTAGCCGCCAGTCTGCGCCCGCCGGACCCGGTCAATCAACCCCGTCCCCTGCGTCACGATGGACAGCGGCCCCTAACGCAAAAGGCCGGGCACTTTGCGCGCCCGGCCCCCTGAATTTTAATCCGCCTGCGGATTACTTGTACTTGACGGCGCAGCCATAAGGCTTGGTCACCGGCGTCGCCACCGGCTTGCCGGCGCTGAGATCGGCCAGCGCGGCGGTGACAT
>DNFL01000151.1:2128-2274 GCA_003486945.1 Hyphomonas sp.
GATCGGCCAGCGCGGCGGTGACATAATTGGTGGCGGTCGCGATATCATCCACCTTGGCCGAAGGCTTGGAGTCGATTGCGCCGTCGTAGACGAGCTTGCCTTCCGGCGTGATGATATACATGTGCGGCGTTGTCTTGGCGCCGTAG
>DNFL01000151.1:2550-2714 GCA_003486945.1 Hyphomonas sp.
TGCGGCGTTGTCTTGGCGCCGTAGGCGCGGCCGACGGTGCCCTCCGGGTCCAGCAGGATCGCCGTCGGCACGGCGCCAGCCTTGGCGGCAATGTCCTTGGCTTCGCCGCCACGGACGTAGCCCTGCTCACCCGGCGCTGACGAGATGATCGTCAGCCAGACCAC
>DNFL01000243.1:0-3070 GCA_003486945.1 Hyphomonas sp.
TTAACGCGAGACGAGCTTCTGGTTGATCGGCTTGGTGAAGCTCGGCCATCCGGTGCCGGAATCAAATTTGTCAGTGGAGGAAAAGAGCGGATCGCCCGAGATCGCATCGACATAGATGCCCGCTTCCTTGTGATCCCAATAGGCATTGTCGAACGGCGGCTCGGTGCCATCATGCAGGGTCACATACTGCTCCTTCGGCGACAGATGCGAGGCGTCCATCCCGGTCGAAGTGACCGGCGCCTTCGCGGCAACCTTGCCCGTCTCCGCGGTGCTCACCCCGCAGGCTGCAAGGCCCGTGCTCAGCAAGAGCGCGCACAGCTTCGCAGAATTGTTCGCAAACGGACGAAATGCCATCACAATGCCTCTGGAAAAACGAAGCCCGTCGGGCCCCTGTCACGCTCATCCGTAACAGAGCCCCGCCGGGCTATAAAGTCACGAGGTGGTGAGGCTTCAGATCGTATCGACCAGCACCAGTTCGGCAGAGCTCACGCCTTCAAAGGTCAGCGTCTCGCCGCCGCTGATCGCTGCGCCGTCGCGCGTGTTCAGCGTCTTGCCGTTGAGCTTCACCTCGCCGTCCGCCACCACGAGGTAGCCATACCGGCCCTGCGGCAGGGTATAGGTCAGCGTCTCGCCGGCCTTGATCGTGGCGCCCAGAACCTTGGCATCCTGATTGATCAGCAGGCTGTCATTCTCGCCGGTGCCGGAGGCAAACACCGCCCACTGGCCGGAGCGGTCGCCCTTCGGAAACTGGCGCGCGCCCCAGCTCGGCCTGCCGCCGCGAACGCGCGGCAGGATCCACAACTGGAACAGTTCGGTGGTCACATCCTCGGCATTCCATTCCGAATGCTGGATGCCGGAGCCGGCGCTCATCACCTGCACATCGCCGGCCTCGGTGCGGCCGGAATTGCCGAGCGAGTCCTTGTGGCTGATTGCGCCCTTGCGGACGTAAGTGATGATTTCCATCGAGTCGTGCCCATGCGGCGGAAAGCCGGTGCGCGGCTGGATCTCGTCATCATTCCACACGCGCAGCGCGCCGTGCTGAACCCGGGCGGGATCGTAATATTGCGAAAAGGAGAAGTGATAGTGTGCGTTCAGCCAGTCATTGCGGAACCGGCCGAGCTTGTCGAAGGGACGAATGTCTATCATCGGGGCCTCCATCGGAAGGGTTGCTGTTGGCAGCTATATGGCGAACCCGGCCTGAGCCGGAAAGGCGCCGGTCCCGATGACATTCATGCGCGGCGTGCATGAATGCCAACCGCCGCAAATCAGTGTAAGGCAGGGACCCATGAGCGGGCATGAAGGCGAAATCCTCCTCGAAGACCCGGTAAATCGCAGCGCGCCGCCCGGCCTCGGCGTGCTGACGGCGAAGTACGTCCGCTATCCCGGCAGCCAGCAGCTCGTCCTCTGGCTGCCGCAGGATGGCCATGCCGGCTACCGCAGCTTCCGCATCCTCGGCCCCGCCGGTGATCCGGTCGAAGAGGTCGAGATGGCAAACCGCCTGAATGGGCGCGTGCAGATCCTTATCGACACCTATCCCTGGCCGCCGGGCAGCTATCTCGTCACCATCACCCATCAGGAAGGCTGGCGCCACGAACTGCGCCTGCGCAAGCTGGCGGAAGGCGAAGCGCTGCCAAAGCCGCCCCCGCCGCCCGAGCCTGAACCTTCCAAGGGCCCCATCGTCTACCGCGACGGCGCCGGACACATCCTGCCAAACCTTGACCTCGAAATGCGTGCCCGCGCGCTCGAAAAACTAGCTGCCCGCTTCAGCCGCCGCCTAGAATTTGAAGGCAACTACCGGGCCGGCACGATCATCTATGTCGAAGGCGACATCCGCGTGAAATTCTATCACGAAATGTGCGGCGGCGGCGTGCACTTCAGCATCGATGTGCCGGTGGCCGCGAAATGGGAAGCCGAAACTGGACGCCCGCTCAGCGAGCGCGATGACATCATCGAATTCGTTGCCGCTGAAACCCAGCGCCGTCAGGCCCGCAGCTGGCGCTATGAAATTAAAGACAACCGCATCGACTTCGTCGACTAGGCGCCCGGCTTCACCGTCACCCCGCCCATCCGCCGGACCAGCGCGTGCAGGAAAATCCCGAGACCGATCTGCTCAAGGGACTCTTCGAAAAGGATCAGCATATCGACGGAAGGGTCCTGCAATTCCATAATATCCGTATCCGGATGATCGGCAAAAATTCCCGCGACCTGCTGCGACTCCAGGAGTTCAAAGCCGACCGCTCCAAGTACGAACAGGCTGCCGGCGACAACAAAGCGGATCTGGCTCTGCCGGTCGAGCTTCAGGAACCAGGGCAGGAGCACCGCCGCCAGAACGATCATCGCTGCACCATAAGGCAGGACCCAGGCAAGATGCGGCACCCAGTCCGCATGCAGCATCGACCGCATCGGAGCAGACAGGTATTCGTGGATCATCGTCGCTTCATCGACCGCAAGAAACACGAAAACCGCTGACAATATGAACCATGGCAACGCGCTCGCCCGATCTGTCGTCAACCGCCCGGTCAGGGCCAGCATCGCGGCGCAGGACAGCATCAGCAAGGTGGAAACCAGCGCTGTGAAATTGTGCTCGCCGCCGAAGTCGAACACATCGACGAGGCCGAACACATTCGGTCGGCCGAAGACATGCACGAGGATCAGCAGGCCGCACTGGATCAGGATCAGTCCGCCTATGAGGCAGACCAGGAACCATCTCGTCCTTTCGGCCGGAATTGGCAAAGCGCCTGCGTAACCTGGCGCGCTATCTCGGCTGGATGTCATCTGAAAACCCCGGAGAACCTACAGAACTAGGGCAGGCTTATGAACAATTCACTTCAGGCCGGCGAAGGGATGCACGCCGCAGGCGACCCTTGCTCCGGCGGTTCGCCTCCGGCAGACCCGGGTCCATGCCGTCCGAATCAGCCCTCAAACCTGCCCGCGCCCTGCTCAAGCGCGTCTATGGCTACGACGCCTTCCGCGGCCTGCAGGAAGATGTGATCGCCGACGTCCTCGCCGGGCGCGATGCGCTCGCCGTGCTGCCCACCGGCGGCGGCAAGTCGCTCTGCTACCAGCTCCC
>DNFL01000243.1:3344-3585 GCA_003486945.1 Hyphomonas sp.
TCTCGCCGCTGATCGCGCTGATGGCCGATCAGGTCGACGCGCTGAAACAGGCCGGCGTGCGCGCCGAACGCCTCGACAGTTCGATGGACTTCAACGCCCGCAGCGACGCCCTCAGCGCCGCCGAGTGCGGCGAGATGGACCTGCTCTATGTCTCGCCCGAAGGCCTCGCCACAAATCTCGCCAGCCGCCTCGCCGCGATGAGCGTGTCGCTGATCGCGGTCGATGAAGCCCACTGCGTCAG
>DNFL01000243.1:3828-15066 GCA_003486945.1 Hyphomonas sp.
AGCCAGTGGGGCCACGACTTCCGCCCGGACTACCGCGCCCTCGGCCGCCTTAAGGCGATGTTCCCGAACGTGCCCCGCCTCGCCGTCACCGCCACGGCAGACGCCCGCACCCGCGAAGACATCCTCGCCCAGCTGGACCTCACCAACCCCGCCGTACATGTCGCCAGCTTCGACCGGCCGAACCTCGCCCTCGCCGCTGAGCAGAAAGTTGCCAACCGCACCCAGCGCGTCATCCAGCTCGTCCGCGCCCGCGCCGGCCAGAGCGGCATCGTCTACGCCGCCACCCGCAGCGCGGTGGAAGATGTCGCCGAAGCGCTGGAAAAAGTTGGAGTCCCTGCACTGGCCTATCATGCCGGCCTCGACGCCTCGCTGCGCGCCGCGCGCCAGCGCCAGTTCCTGCTCGAAGATGGCCTCGTGATGTGCGCCACCGTCGCCTTCGGTATGGGCGTCGATAAGCCGGACGTGCGCTTCGTCATCCATGCCGATCCGCCAAAGACGCTGGAAGCCTACTGGCAGGAAGTCGGCCGCGCCGGCAGGGATGGGGACCCTGCCGAAGGCGTCGCCCTGTTCGCCCCTGCTGACATGAACCGCTCGCTGCAATGGACCTATTCGGGCGATGCGCCAGACGAAGTGAAACGCGTGCAGCTCACCAAGACGCGCCAGCTGTTCGCGTTTTTCAACGGCGATGATTGCCGCCGCGCCGCCGTCCGCCGCTATTTCGGTGAGGCCACGGAAGAGGCCTGCGGCGTCTGCGATGTCTGCCGCAACGAAGTTGGCGAACGCCATGACGCCACCCGCTGGGCGCAGATGGCGCTGTCAGCCGTCCTGCGCTGCGGCCAGCGCATAGGGCGCGGCCGTCTCGTCCAGCACCTGCTCGGCGAGGCGAAGGATGATTTCGACACCGAACTCTCCGCCCTCTCCACCTTCGGCATCGGCAAGGACCTGCCGAAGCAGGGCTGGAACAGGGTGTTCGATGCACTCCTCTATGAAGGCCTGATCGCCGAAGGCGGCGAAGCGATGCGCCCCGTTCTGGTCGTGCCGGATGCAGATGCGGCCAAGGCCCTGTTCCGCGGCGAGCGCACGGTCAGCCTGCGCGAAGACATTACCGCCACCCGCCGCCGCAGCCGGGGCAGGGGCGCCGCCCGCGTTGGTGCTCATGCCGATCTCTCCGCCCGCGACCAGGCCATTTTCGAAGCTCTTCGCCAATGGCGAACAAGTCTCGCGAAAGCACGCGGCGTGCCGCCCTATGTCATCTTCCACGACCGCACGCTGATCGAGATCGCCCGCGAACGCCCGGCCAGCGCGGAAGACCTGCTGGGCATCGGCGGCGTCGGCGAGAAGAAGGCGCTCGCCTACGCGGCCGATATCAACCGGATCGTTGCCGAAGCAGGATAGGCGCCGTGCCTAAGCCGCGGCTGGCTCCGAGCCGGTCGCGGCAGGATCAAGGGCGCGGATGCTGATGCCACCGAGGTGCCTGACGAGGGCATAGAGGTAAAGCGCTACGCCTACGAATTCGCACGCCTCTTCAACTGTCGAGAGCAGATCCCCGGTCAGGGTGCGATAAACCTCCCGTTCAGCCGGAAGGAGCTCGTAATGGTACGACGCCACAAGCTCCAGACCGATTGCTCCGAATAGGAAGATCGTGCCGGCAAGGAAAAGCAGGCGCCGCAAGGACGGATCCAACTCCAGGAACCACCGCAGAAAGAATGCGCCTACAAGCAGCACTCCGGCGCTGTAGGGAATCACCCAAGCATACATCGGCACACCCAGATGACCGAACTCGCCGAACAGGTGCTCGCCCACCTGCTCGTGTATGTGCAGCACCTCATCAGCAGCCACGGCAAGGAACAGGAGAGAGAGAAGCAGCCAGGCGCGGCGATGGCGGGACCGGGCCGGCTCCCGCGCTGCCATCCAGGCAGATGCCAGCGCTGAAGAAATCCACAGCACGAAAGCAAGGAAGGTCGGCACATTGTGCTCGAAATCGACATGGAACAGGGGCACAAATCCGAGCGCGACCGGGTATCCCAATCCGTGTGCAACCATCAGGGTCAGGCTGTGCATCACGAACACAGCCGACAGGGTGATCATCAGAATGCGCGCGAGTCTCGGCGGGGTCAGCACCAGCCGGTCAGGGTTATATGTCATGTCGCTCTCCTGAAATGGTCGCTCCCACAGCCCCCATTTCACTGTAACAATTGTGACAATTGACCCTGGGCGCCGGTCCTCAAACCCCTTTCCCGATCCAAGCGAGTCCGGCCCCCTGAAATCCCTCCTATGATCCCGCTGGGGAATAGTGAGGCCCGTGCCTTGACCCGCCGCCCGCGGCACCGCACCTATGGGGACCGTATTCCCAGAGATTCCCGACCCGGAGCCTGAATGACCCGCCTCGACGACGACAACGAGAAAACCCCGGCCGAAGCGCCCAACACGCTGATCGAGAACGCACTTTTCAAGTCGCGCACGATCCTTCTGACCGGCGGTATCGATTTCAAGCAGGCCCGCGCCGTTTGCGAGCGGCTTCTGGCCCTGTCGGCTGAGTCCAGCGACCCTATCTTGATGGTCATTTCCTCGCCCGGCGGCCATGTCGAAAGCGGCGACATGATCCATGACATGATCAAGTTCGTCTCCGCCCCGGTCAAAGTACTCGGCTCCGGCTGGGTCGCCTCGGCCGGCGCGCTGATCTATTCGGCGGCGAAGAAGGAAAACCGCTATTCGCTGCCGAACTGCCGCTATCTTCTGCACGAACCGCGCGGCGGCGTCGGCGGTCAGGCCACGGACGTGGAAATCCAGGCCCGCGAGATCATCAAGATGCGCGAGCGCCTGAACCGGATCTTCGCGGATGCCACCGGCAAATCCCTCGAGCAGATCAAGAAGGACACCGACCGTGACTTCTGGATGAGCGCGCAGGAAGCCGTTGATTACGGCCTCGTCTCGAAGATCGTTCGCAACCGCAGCGAAATCGTCTAGATTTCAGGGGTCTGCGGGCCGGCGATGTTTGCCTCCCGGTAAGGTTTATCAGCGATGGTCCGGGCTTAACCATAAGCCCGGTTCCAGACGCCATATGCCCATCCGCCTGAAGGATATCGCGCTCCCGGTCCCGCCGCTCACCCCGGCGACGACGGCAGCCGCAGCGTTCGCGCTCTTCCTCAACGATGCCGCCCTGCACGCGGTTCCCGTCCAGATCTCCGGCGGTGACGAGCCGAGCTATGGCCTCGCCACCCGCCAGCGCATTGCCGAAGCGCTCGCCGGCCCCAACGGACGCGATGTCTATGCCATCCGCTCGGTGGCCCACCTCACCGGTTCGCAGACGATTATCGCTCATGGCGACGCACTCGCCTCGCAGATTGCCAAGACCGCCGCAGACCAGTCGAACAGCGCGCTGACCGATGGCGTGATCGTGCTGGAGGAGGGACGGTATTTCGGCATCGTCACACCGGCGGCCCTGCTGAAAGCAATTGCCGAAGAGAATGCCGGCCGCGCCCGCGCGCAGCAATCGGCGCAGAAAAAGCTCGATGGCATGGCAAAGGAAATTGCCCGCCTCGCCGAAACCCGTGCCCGCACGCTGGCCTTCATCGGCCACGAAATCCGCACGCCGCTGACTGGCATCCTCGGCGTCGCTGACCTCCTCAACACACAGCTGCCCTCAGGCGAGCCGAAACGCCTTGCACGGACGATCAGCCAGAGTGGCCAGCATCTCGAACGCCTGTTGACCGACCTCCTCGACCTCTCGCGCATGGATGCCGGCAAGCTGCCGATCTCCAACCAGCCGGTCGAGCTGCGCCAGTTCGCGGTCGAAACGCGCGACCTCTGGCTGCCGCAATTCGACGAGAAGCGCGTCTCGCTGCGCATCGGCGTGGCGAAAGGCGCTGAGCGGCGCATCGAAAGCGATGCCGTCCGCCTGCGGCAGATCCTGTTCAATCTCGTCTCCAACGCGGTGAAGT
This sequence comes from Hyphomonas sp., assembly GCA_003486945.1. Lineage (GTDB taxonomy): Bacteria > Pseudomonadota > Alphaproteobacteria > Caulobacterales > Hyphomonadaceae > Hyphomonas. The sequence goes on from DNFL01000243.1 coordinate 7,770, forward strand.
TCACTGACCGCGGACAGGTCACCGTCACGCTCGCCACCACGCCGGCGCCGGAAGACCTGATGCTGACGATGCGCGTCGCCGATACAGGCCGCGGCATCTCCGACGCCGACAAGGCGCGCCTGTTCGAAGCCTTCGAACAGTCCCGGCATTCCGACGCCTTCTCCGGCAGCGGCCTCGGTCTCTCCATCGCCCGCGGTCTCACGCGCACCCTCGGCGGCGAGATCATGCTGGCCGACAATCAGGGCGGCGGCTGCGTGTTCACCGTCACCATCCCCGTGCGCAAGGCCGGCCCGCGCCTTGCGGTGGAGAACAAGACCGACAACAAGGCCGCGCGCTTCGATCTCGGCGAAGTGCTGCTGGCGGAAGACCATGAGGCGAGCGCCTTCGTCATCCGCGAAGCGCTGCTGGCGGCGGGTTGGCGGGTCGAGATTGTCGGCGATGCTTCGGTGGCAATCCAGCGTATTGCCCAGCGTCGTTACCAGCTGATCCTGACGGACGTTCACATGGCCGGCGGCGGCGGCGACGCGGTGCTGCGCGCGGCGCGCTTCGGCCACGGTCTCAATGCGCACACGCCGGTGGTAGCCGTGACAGCTGATACAAGTCCCGAACGCCGCGCAGCCTGCACCCGCGCGGGCTTCAATGGCCTGATCGAAAAGCCGGTGCGCCCGCGCCAGCTGGTTGCCTCGCTCGCCGACATCCTGATCCAGGGCGTGCAACAGAAACGCGCGGCAGGCGCCTGATCAGAACGTCCGTCCAATGAGCAGATAGGCCGATTGCCGTCCGCCCTCGGAGCGTCCGAACGCGAGATAAATCGGGCCGAACGCCGTTTTGGCGGCCACATAAACGCTGCCGCCAAAGCGCAGGTCGCCCAGGTCCGGCCCGTCACCGCTCTGCCAGACATCGCCAAGCTCCAGCGAAGCCCCGGCAAACAAGGGCACGCCGAACAGCTGCTCCGTGTTCTGACCAAAGGCGCGGCGATAGATCAGCTGGCTCGTCAGGAAGCCTTCGCCCGTCAGCTCCTCCTTGCGATAGCCCGACAGGCTGAACAGTCCGCCGACGCGGTAGAACGCATCCAGCGGCGTCGTGCCGCTGATCTGGTCGCCGGCGGAGATCGCAGCAATCAGCGTGTTCGCGCCGTGGCTGTAGGCCTTGCGTCCGGAAGCGGTGATCGTCTCGAAATTCTCGTTGTCCCCGAGCGCTTCAAAGCCGCGCGTCCATTTCAGGCTGCCTTGCAGGCCTTCGCGCGGGAAGAAGGGGTCGTCCAGCGTATCGTATCCGCCGGAAGCTATCAGGCGGCCGATATCGATGTCGATCTCGCGCAGCGGCGCGAGGCCTTCGTTCAGCTTCGCGCGCCCGGTGCCGAACTCAAGCCCCATGCGAACTTCCGCGACATTCGAGAACTGATAGCCACCATCAATCCCGGCAACACCATAGGTCAGGTCATAGCCTGCTTCCTTGAAGCCGCGTGTCGAGAACACGTTGACCGGCTGGTTGCGGATCTCGCCGCGCGCCACGGCAAACCAGTTCTGGCGAGGATCGAGCAGGCGGAAGTATTCCAGCGACAGTTCGTTGAAATCGCCAATCGTGGCGCGCGCCTGGAATTCCGAACCGTATGCGTCCAGCGCCGCACTGCGGAAATCTATGGAGAGGGCAGCATCGGACTCGGTGTTGAAATCATTCTCGACAATCAGGCCAAGGCGCAGGCGCCCGGCATTCGGCCGCCGGTCCTCGGCGCGGATGATCAGGCCTGTCTGGCCATCGCGCTCGTCGAACACGTAATCGACACGCTCGAACGGACCGAAGGCATAGATACGGTCTAGCGCCTCATCAATCTTCGCGGCGTCCGCCGGTTCGCCGACAAGGTCCATCACGCGGGCTTCGAGCATTGACTGGTCGAGGCGCGACGAGTTCTCGATACGGACGAAACCGATCACCGGCGGATCAGCCTGCTGCGTGCCGGCATAAGCAACCGGCGGGCGCGAAGTGGCGAGCGCGGCGAGGCGTGCGTCATGGCCTGAAATCGCGGCGCGCCCAGCAGCGATCAGGTCGTCCGTGCGATTGAAGGCGGCGGGGTTGAAGCCGGCAGTGGCCACGCGGGCGAGCATGTCGCGGTCGGGGTCAAGGCTCGCCGCCGAGACGCGTTCGTTCGCGAGGATCAGCAGGCTGACAGTCTGCGCAATCACATCGACGGCAGAGTTGATCTTGTCCTGTGGCATCAGGTCGGTCGGCGTCCAAACGGCAATCACCACATCCGCGCCCAGCTCGCGCGCCACATGCACCGGGATATTCGCCGATAGTCCGCCATCGACCAGCAGCTTGCTGTCGACATGCACGGCCGGGAATACGCCGGGTACGGACATTGACGCCCGCATCGCCATCGGCAGCTCGCCGGACGACATGACATGCGCCTCGCCGGTGGCGATGTCAGTCGCCACTGCGCGGAAGGGAATCTCGAGATCGTCGAAACTGTCGAGCCGCGCGCGCGCCGGGGTGAAGCGGCGCAGCTCCTTCATCAACGTCTGATCGGAAATCGCGCCCGCCGGCAGCTGGATGCCGGACAGCGAAACGCCAAGCCCGGCGGTGCCCGGAAAGTCTGCCTGCTGCTGCTTCTGGCGATAGGTGAGCTTATCGCGGTCCGGGGCAGGGTTGAACACGCCCGCCCAGTCGGCAGTGTGCACAACCTCCTTCAACTCCTCGGAAGTGAGGCCCGCCGCATAGAGGCCGCCGATGACCGCGCCCATCGAGGTGCCCACCACACAGTCGGGCCGGATGCCGCGCGCCTCCAGTTCCTGGATCGCGCCGACATGCGCAATGCCGAGCGCCCCGCCGCCTGAAAGCACGAGGCCGATCGAGGGCCTCTCAGGATCCGGCGAAGCGCAGGACTTCGTCTGTGCCATCGCCAGCGGCGCGGCCAGAAACGCAGCGAGACAGGCCGCCAGAGGGCGAAAAACGGTCATCGGCATCGGATACTCCCTAAGCCGGCCCACAAAGCAGGAAGCATGCCTGAAGGGAAGGGAATGGTCCCGCAAAGCCTCGGCGGAGCAGGATGGTGGTTCGGGAGAGACTTGAACTCTCGACCTCGCGATTATGAGTCGCGCGCTCTAACCAGCTGAGCTACCGAACCATTCGCCGCATCAGCGAAGGCGCCTGATACACACTGGCGGGGGGGCGTGCAAGCGTCCTAGGCGGCGAGGGTCGCGACATGTTCCGCAATCGACAGGGACGAGGTTAATCCGGGGCTTTCGATGCCCAGAAGGTTGATCAGGCCGGCGCTGCCATGGGTTTCTGGGCCCTCGATGCGGAAATCGCCCGAGGGGGCGCCTTCAGGCACCAGTTTGGGCCGCACGCCGGCATAATCGGGGCTCAGCCGCTCCAGCGTCAGGCCGGGCCAGTAGCGGGTGACTTCGGAATGGAACAGCTTCGCCCGCGACGGGTCCACCCGGTAATCGAATGGCGGGCGGGCCTCATCGGGCAGCCATTCGGCGTCCGGGCCCACCTTGCCGCGCCCGGCGAGATCGATGGTCAAGTGCAGGCCGAGGCTGGAGGTCGTTGGCATTGGGTAGATCAGGCGCGAGAAGGGGGTGTGGCCCTGGATGGTGAAATAACTGCCCTCCACATAGTGCGGGGCCGGCAGGTGGGCGGTGTGTGGCCCCTCGATCAGCGCGGCGACGCGGATGGCATCATGCCCGGCCGCGTTCACCACCGTGCGGGCAAGGATCGTCGCCGGGTTCGCGCCGCCGGTCTCGAGGCGCACGCGGCCTGCCTCGACCGCGCCGGAAATCAGCGGCGTGCCAAAGGCGATGGAGCCGCCCGCGTCTTCCAACTCGCCCTGCAGGGCCAGGAAATAGGCATGGCTGTCGAAGATGCCGGAGACCGGCGAGACGATGGCGCCGGACACGTTCGGGCTCAGCGCGGGCTCGATTTTCCGCGCCGCTGCCCCATCAATCAGGCTCAGTTGCTCGACGCCGTTATCCTCCGCGCGGGCGAGGATGCGCGAGAGTTCCGCCGCCTCCACCTCGCCCACCGACACGACCAGCTTGCCGCATCGCTTCACCGTGATCGCGTGCGCATCAAGATAGTTATACAGCATCCGCCGCCCCGCCACGCAGTGGCGCGCCTTCAGCGAACCCTTCGCATAGTAGAGCCCGGCATGGATCACTTCCGAATTGCGCGAAGACGTATGCATGGCGATCTGCTCTTCGGTCTCTAGCACGATCACCTCGCGCCCCGCCCGGGCCAGCGCGCGCGCCGAAGCAAGGCCGATCACGCCCGCACCGATCACCACCACATCCGCTTCGAAACTGTCCGCCATCTCTGCCCGCCTCTGAACCCTCTCGCCGAAGGGCCTGCTTCGATCTACTATCAGGGCAGATGAGTGCGCGCAGCCTGATTCTGACGGGTCTCTTCATCCTTGGGGCCATGCCTGCCGCGGCAGATGTCGCGAGCGCAGACGCTGCCTTTCGTGCCGGAAAATACGAGCTGGCGCTGCAGGAAGCGGCAGGCGTGGCGAGCGCCGATGCCTTTGCCCTGACCGCGCGCACCCTGCTTGCCAAGGCGATGTGCGGCGACCGGGAGCCTTCGCGCGCCATTCTGGAGGATGCGGTCGCGGCTGCCGACGCGGCCCTGAAGCTTGATCCGGACCATGAGGAAGGCCGCCTGCAGAAGGCCATTGCCCTGTCGCTGATGCTGCGCCCGATGAGCCTCAATGAGGCGAGCGATACCGGCTATGGCCCGAAGGCCAGGGCGCTGGCGGAAAGCGTGCTGGCGGATGATCCGCGCAATCACTATGCGCTCGGCTTCCTCGCCGTCTGGCATGTCGAAGTGCACCGGCGCGGCGGCTCGCTCGGCGCGATGGTGTTGGGAGCGAGCCTTAAGACCGCGCGCGCGAACTATGCCGAAGCCGTGCGCCTTGCCCCGAACGATGCCGGCCTGCGCTGGCAATGGGCCCGCGCGCTCGCGGCGTATGACGCGAAGAAATACCGCACTGAAATCGAAACCGAACTCAAGGCTGCACTGGCGATTGATCCGCAGACGGAGCTTGACCGCGTCATGCAGGGCAGGGCCGGCGCGCTGCTTGGCGTGGTGAAATCAGCGAAGACGCGCGAGATCGAACGGTTGGCGCAGGGAATGTTCTGACTCCTCCGTCAGGTGCCTTCGAACACAGTGCGCACAAAGCCGCGATACAGCAGAAGCTGCTGTGCCAGCTTTGAAGGGTCCTTCAGCGATCGCGACAGGATGATGCCGCCATCCGCCAGCGCCGAGAACATGTCCGCAAGGGCTTCGAAGTCGACGTCTACCTTCGGGGGATATTTCGCGGCGATCCGGTCAAGCCGTCCACGCATCACGCGGCGCCAGGTCAGGTGTCCGCCAGCGCAGAGATCGCGCACGTCCTGGCTGAACAGCTGTTCCTGATAGCAGCAAGAAGCGACGATACAGCCGGGATGGCCGTTCGGCAGGTCTGCGAGCCGCTCCGCAAGGAGCTTTAGGAAAATCAGGAAGCTGTGCAGCGGATCTTCACTGAGACTGTCTGCTTGGGCGAAGACTTCGTCCAGTAGGCTGACTTCATCATGGATGTAGCGCTCGACCAGCGCCTTCGCGAGATCGTTCTTGTCCTTGAAGTGATAGAAGAAGCCGGACTTGGTGATGCCGGCTTCGGTGATGATCTCTTCTATGGATGTCGCGCTGAAGCCTTTTTCGAGAACCGAAGCTTGCGCGATGTCCATCAGCCGCAAGCGTGTCTGCTCGCCCTTGCTGACAATCTGGATCGTCATCGGATTACCCTACCGCTGGTACTTTACCTCTGGTGCAGATGTGTGGCGCCGGAGTGCGGCAGATTCAAGGAGTTCGTTCAATTTATCCGGCAAGGTATTGAAAGCTCAGCATAAAAACTTTTCTCAGAATCCGTACCACGCGACTTCTATTGATGGCCGCCGCCGCCCGGTAGGTATCCGGCAAGCCAGCTCCTCCCGCTGGATGCCAAATATCCAAGGAAACCTGCCATGTTGAAAGACCGTTACGGAAACACCGTTTCCACCACTTCTCGCGCCGCACTGGCGCACTATGATGAAGCGCTCGGACTGATCCATCTGTATCGAGGCGATCCCGTTGCAGCGCTCGACGCTGCGCTCGCGGAAGACCCGGACTTCGGAAGTGCGTGGGCGGCTCGCGCCGGCCTGCTTGTGCAGCAAACGGACAATGCTTACCGCGAAGAAGTCGAGCGCAGCCTGCGCGCTGGCGCCGAAGCGATCCTGACTGAACGCGATCAGGCGCATCTTGCCGCGGCCGCAGACTGGCATGATGGCCGCACGATGGATGGGACTCGGCGCTTGCATGTCGTCGCCCGCGAAAACCCGCGTGATGTGCTCGCCGTCCAGTTCGCACATACAGGCTGCTTCTTCCTCGGCATGCAGACGGAACTGCGCGATGGTCCGTTGCAGGCACTGCGCGCGTTTGATCGCGGCCACGATGGTTATGGCGTGCTGCTCGGCATGGCGGCTTTCGGGCTGGAAGAGTGCGGCGATTTCTTCCGTGCCGAGACGTTCGGCAGGGAAGCGGTGGCGATTGACCCGCGGGACGGCTGGGTCGTCCACGCTGTCGCGCACGTCAATGAAATGCGCGGCGACCTCGAAGCGGGTATCCCGTGGCTTGCCGACAACGCGAACCATTGGGCGCCTGAAAGCGGCTTCGCCTATCACAACTGGTGGCACCTGGCGCTGCTCTATCTCGATGCGGGTAACACGGACGAAGTGCTGAAACTCTACGACCAGCGCGTCCGGCCCAATCCGGCCTCAAGCGTTGTGCTGGAAGGAATCGATGCCTCCGCGCTGCTGTGGCGTCTGCATCTCGAAGGCATTGATGTCGGCAGCCGGTTCCAGCCGCTCGCGGCAGCCTGGGAGCGCTGCGCGGAAGACGCCTTCTATGCGTTCAATGACCTACACGCGCTGATGGCCTTCCTCGGCGCCGGCCGCGGCGATCTTGCGGAGCGGACTCTGAAGGCCATGCGCCGTGCTATCTCGGTCGAAGGCTACAATGCCTATATCTCACGCGAGGTCGGTATTCCGCTTGCGGAGGGATTCCTCGCCTATGCCAGCGGCAGGTATGCTGAGGCTGCGGCGAAAATTCTCGCGGTTCGCGGCATTGCCCAGCGCTTTGGCGGCAGTCATGCGCAGCGGGATATCCTGACGCTGACCGCGCTGCACGCCGCCCTGCGCGGCGGGCTGACCGCGACGGCCGACGCGCTTTGCGAGGAGCGCCTAGATCGGAAGAGCGTCGGGTAGAGAAAGAGGGGAGATCTCGG
>DNFL01000042.1 GCA_003486945.1 Hyphomonas sp.
AGAAGCGCCGCGAGTCCTCTGAGTGCTTGAACGGACTGCAGCTTCATCCCAGCAATTCCGGCCCTTACGGTTACGCAACTTAAATTTCTCTTGGTGTAGCAATCGGGTAACGGTGTTGCCAGACTTTCGACACATCTTGTGGTGTAGGCTGGCGCAAACACAAAAAGCGCCCATATAGCACCCCATGCCCGACGATCTGAGACAACCCCCTCCAGAAGCCTCCTACGCTCCGCCCATCCCCATTCGGGCTCTCCGGCAGGGCGTGAACGTGGCTGTGCGCCAGGTGCTGGCCGTCACCGGGCTCGGTCTGGTCGTCCTCGCCATCCCGATCGGTATTGCGACACCGTTCCTGCCGATTGGTCTGCCGATGGCGATTGTCGGCGCCGTGCTGCTCGGCCGCAATGCGGTCTGGGGCCGGCGCTGGATGGAAAGCGTCATGGCGCGCCACCCGCGGGTGGAGAAGATGGCACCCAACTGGCTGATGAAAGCGGTCTTCGGCCGCGAGAAGCGCGTCTTCGCAGACAAGGCCTGAAGCCTGCCGCTCCGCCCGCCGGACAGTTTCCGGAGGAAAGGCTGCGGGGCCCTTGCGTTCCAATTCAAACGTCGCACAGTTGGTTCTATGTAAAACCAATTGCGGGGCTGCAATGACATTCCGGAAACTCTGCCTCATGGCAGTGATGGCTGCGGCGCTGGCCGCCTGCCAGAAGCCGGGATCGGGTGATGCAGGCGAGGGCGCGAAAGTGCCGGTCGCCGATCCCTATCCCTCCACCTACAAGGCCTATCCGTCCGAAACCCTCCTGATCACCAACGCCACCGTCATCGACGGCGCCGGCCAGCTGATCGAAAAGGGTTCGGTGCTGATCGAGGGCGGCAAGATCAAGGCGGTTGGCGCGGATATCGCCGCGCCGGAAGGCGCCGCTACGCTGGACGCCTCCGGCCGCTGGGTCACGCCCGGCATCATCGACAATCACTCCCATCTCGGCGCCTATCCCTCACCGGGCGTTGATGCGCACGGCGACGGCAACGAGATTTCGGGGCCCGTCACAGCTGAAGTCTGGGTCGAACATTCCGTCTGGCCGCAAGACCCCGGCTTCACCCGCTCGCTGGCGGGCGGCATCACCTCGCTGCAGATCCTGCCGGGCAGCGCCAACCTGTTCGGCGGGCGCGGCGTCATCCTGAAGAACGTGCCCGCGCGCACGATGCAGGCGATGAAGTTTCCCGGCGCGCCGTACACCATGAAAATGGCCTGCGGCGAAAACCCGAAACGGGTTTACGGCTATGGCCGCGGCTCCACGCCGGGCGGTGCGCCTTACTCGCGCATGGGCAACATGGCGGGCTACCGCGATGCCTGGATCAAGGCTGCCGACTACAAGAAACAGCTCGAGAAGGCCGCGAACAACGGCGGCGATCCGCCAAAGCGCGATCTGGAACTGGAAACCCTCGCCGGCGCGCTCTCGGGCGACATCCTCGTGCACATGCACTGCTACCGCGCTGACGAAATGGCCCTGATCCTCGATCTGTCGAAGGAGTTCGGCTACAAGGTCACCGCCTTCCACCATGCCGTCGAAGCCTACAAGATCGCCGACAAGCTCGCCGAATACGGCACCTGTTCCTCGATGTGGGCAGACTGGTGGGGCTTCAAGATGGAAGCCTATGACGGCATCCGCGAGAACATCCCGATGGTCCACGCCGCCGGCGCCTGCGCCATCGTCCACTCCGATAGCGAAGTCGGCATCCAGCGTCTCAATCAGGAAGCGGCCAAGGCATGGTCGGACGGCCGGCGCGCGGGTATCGACGTGCCGATCGAAATCGCCTGGCAATGGCTGTCGCTGAACCCGGCAAAGTCGCTCGGCATCGATGACAAGACCGGCACGCTGGAGCCCGGCAAGATGGCGGATGTCGTCGTCTGGTCCGCCAACCCGTTCAGCAGCTACGCCAAGGCCGATCAGGTCTATATCGACGGCGCGCTGATGTATGACCGCACCGACCCGGCCTACCTGCCGGTCATGGATTTCGAACTTGGCCATCCCGGAGAAGGAGACCGCAAATGATCCGCCGCCTGCTTCTCAGCCTCGCGGTGCTCGCCGCCGCGCCCGTCGCCGCTGCCCAGCCGATTGCCATCCACGGCGAAACCGTCTGGACCGGCACCAGCCAGGGCACGCTCACCAATGGGATCGTGGTCATCAACAATGGCCGCATCGTCTCGGTCGGCCCGGCAGGCTCGCCTGTTCCGGCCGGTGCAACCGAAGTGCGCGCAAAGTGGGTGACGCCCGGCCTCATCGCCGCCTTCTCCCGCATCGGCCTCTCCGAAGTCAGCGGCGTTGCGCCCACCAATGATGGCGGCGCTGCCAGCTCCGCCTTCTCGGCGGCGCTGGATGCGGGTGACGGGTTCAATCCCGATGCCTCCTCGGTGCCGATCACGCGGCTGGAAGGCTTCACCCGTGTCGTCGTTGCGCCGGAAGCGCGCTCGAAACTGTTCGGCGGGCAAGGCTTCGTGGCGGACACGACCGGCCTTCCCGGTAGCATCTTCAAGCCGAAGGCCTTCGCGTTCGTTGTCCTTGGCGAAGAAGGCGCCAGCCGTTCCGGCGGTTCGCGCACCGCCGCCTGGGCCGCCATCCGCGGCGCCTTCGATGACGTGCGCTTCTTTGGTGCGCGCTTCATGGCGCACAATGAAGGCAACGTGCTCACCCGCATGGACGCTCAGGCGCTGATGCCGGCGGTGCGCGGCGATCAGATGATCCTGTTCCAAGCCAGCAAGGCCAGCGACATCGAGGCGATCCTCGATTTCAAGGAACAGAACCCCTCGCTGAAGATCGCCATCGTCGGCGCCGATGAAGGCTGGCGCGTTTCCGGCCGGCTAGCCGAAGCGGGCGTTCCGGTCATCGTCGATGCCTTCTCGAACTTGCCTGGCAGCTTCCAGCAACTCGCCTCCACTGGCGAGAATGCGCGGCGTCTGTCGCAGGCCGGTGTCACGGTTGCCATCGCCCATCTCGACAGCCCCGGCCACCAGGCCCGGCTTGCCACTCAGGTGGCGGGCAACGCCGTCGCCAATGGCATGGACTTTGACGCCGCCCTCGCAGCCCTGACGGTCACCCCCGCCCGCATCTTTGGCCTGACGGGGCTCGGCAGTCTCGCCCCCGGCAACCGGGCGGACGTGATTGCCTGGGACGGCGACCCGCTGGAAGTGACCTCGGCCCCGACCGCGGTCTACATCGACGGGGAAGCCCAGCCGATGGAAACCCGGCAGACCAAACTGCGCGACCGATATCTCAGCCTCGATGAAAGCGAGCGTCCGCTGGCTTACAAGAAGTGATGTAGAAAGCTCGAACAAGCTGGAACCCGCTGGATTCAGATAGAAGCGGCGGGAAAGATTGCGCGAATTTAAGGCGCAAACCTGCCGGGGATGAACCCTTGTTCAACTCCGGTAAATCTTTCCCGCCGCACGTTCCCTGCCTCGGTCATCCCCTGAAAACGTCAGCTCTGCCGCAGAGCTGCCGCAATCCCCGGAGATGACATGCGCCTCTTCGGAATGGGTAGGGTAATGTTGATTGCGTTCCTGTTTTCGCTCGCAATGGCCACAGGTTCAGGCCCGATGCACTCGGCCCTCGAAGCCACCGAAGCCCCCGAAACCCTGCGCGCCGCGTTCACGGTGGAGCTTGCCTCCAACGCCGCCCGCTATACCTACGCCTTCGACCCCCGGCGGGTGCCCACCGAGCGCTGGCAACTGGTGAACCGGCGCGGCCAGGACCCTGAATTGGAACAGGTTGCTGCCAACTGGGCCTCCGAATCCGCCCCCGACGGGCGCCTGTTTCCGGACGACCTGCGCGCCAGTCTCGGCCCCTCGGTGGATGTGAATACGGACGGTGCCTTCTGGCAGCTGAAATTCCGCCACCACCCCAATCACAACGACACCGAATTCGACGTCTGGGTCGCCGAACGTCTGACCGCCACCGCTTTCCTTGATCCGATCATGGAACGCTTTCAGCGCATCGACTACCGCCTGCCGAAGCCCGTCAAAGGCCCCTCCGGCGGCAAGCTGACCAGGTATGAGCAGAGCTATTACTTGCAAACCGAGCCCCGCTGGGGCTTTTCCTACGTCTCCGGCTTCACCATCAACCTCGAAGCCCGCGCCGCCTTCAAGACGATCGAGCGCCGCTATGAGGCGCGGGTGACGGATGTGAACTTCTTCTTCGCTAGCCAGGCGGCGGAAAAGGCCTTCGACAGCCAGCGCGAGGCCCGGCTTCAGATGGCGTCTGGATTCGGAGCGCCGGGGCGCTAGACTCGCCCTCATGACGATTCACATGGTGAAACTCTGCGTCGGCGCCGACACGGTCGAAGACCTGGCCGACTGGCAGGAACGACAGCTGAAAAAGCTGCCAAACCCGGTGCACCATACGCGCATGATGCCTAAACGCGCCGAGGAAATGCTCGAGGGCGGCTCGATCTACTGGGTGATCAAGCGCGCCATCCGGGTGCGCCAGCGCATCATCGATATCCGCGCGGTGAAGGATGAGGAGGGCCGGGACATGTGCGAACTCGTGTTCGACCCCACGCTTGTGCGCACCTATGCCCGTCCGAAGCGGCCCTTTCAGGGCTGGCGCTACCTGAAACCGGCCGAGGCGCCGCGCGATCTGAAATCCGGCGAGGCCGCGGTGGATATTCCCGCAAATCTCGATGCCGCCTTGAAAGATGCGGGCGTCTGGTAGACACAGCGCCAGACCGCTGGCTTTTTTCAGGACCTTTCCCATGCCCCAGTTCGACATGATCCTCCTCACCCCGCAGGAAGCGGAAGGCGCCGATGTGCTGCAGCACACCGCCGGCAAGCCGGTGCGCGAAGGCGGCGGCGACGAGACCTATCGCTGCGGCGGCTGCAAGACGAAGCTGCTGATCAACGTGGCGCACCGCGACGCCCACGGCGTGGTCGTGAAATGCGGCAAGTGCGGGAAGCTCAACACCGAGCCGCATCACCACCACCATCACTGACCCGGCAAGAACCGGGGCAGGCCGATGACCGAGTTCCTCAGCCAGTATGGCGGCCTGCTGCTCGCGCTCGGCGCAGCGGGATTGTTTGCGGGCCTCGTCGCGGGCCTGTTCGGGATCGGCGGCGGTGTGGTGATCGTGCCGACGCTGTTCTTCCTGCTGACGCAGATGGGCTATGGCGAGACTGCAATGCATGTCGCGGTGTCGACCTCGCTGGCGACGATTGTCGTCACCTCGATCCAGAGCGCGTCGGCGCATCACACGCACGGCGCGGTGGACTGGCATATCATCCGCACCTGGGCGCCGTGGATCATGGTGGGTTCGATCGGCGGGATGCTGGTCGCGGGGTATATGTCGAAGCAGGTGATGCTCGGCGTGTTCGGCACGATCCTGATCCTGTTTGCGGCGCAGTTCTATTTCGGCCGGCCGAGCTGGAAGCTCGCGGAAGAAATGCCGGGCGGCGCAGTGCGCGCGGGACTTGGCGGGTTCGCCGGCGCGCTGTCTGCGATCATGGGCATCGGCGGCGGCACGATTGGCGTGACGCTGATGACCGTATGCGGAACATCTATTCACCGCGCCGTCGGCACGGCGTCCGGCTGGGGCGTTGCGGTGGGATTGCCGGGCGCGATTGCAGCGGTGATAGTCGGATGGGGGCGTGAGGGATTGCCGCCATTTTCAGCGGGCTTCGTGAACCTGCCGGCCTTCGTGCTGATTGCGCTCGCCACGATGGTGATGGCGCCTGTCGGCGCAGCGCTGGCACACAAGCTGGACGCGGTGCGCCTGCGTAAGCTGTTCGGCATCCTCCTGGCGATTGTTGCTGTGCGGATGGTATGGCAGGCGCTCGGGCTTTAGTTGGTCGCGGCGTTTGTTCGAAAACCGGTTCCCACTTTTCGGACGCCGCTCTAACCGCGCCAGAAACGCGGTGTCAGCACCACGAACACAGCCACGAATTCCAGACGGCCCAGCAGCATGGCGATGGAACAGATCCATTTGCCGGCATCGGTGAGGCTGGCGAACGTGGTGGACGGGCCGACTTCCGGGCCGAGGCCGGGGCCGACGTTCGATACGCTGGTTGCCGAAGCCGAGATCGCCGCCAGCGGATCAAGCCCGGTGAAGGAAAGCGCGGCGGCGGCGGTCATGAAGGTGACAAGGTAGAGGAACAGGAACACCATCACCGACTGCAGGGTTTCCTCGTCTACCACGCGGCCGCCATAGCGGATGGGCGCGCGCCGGTGCGGCTGGACCATGCGCTGTGACCAGGCGATGATGGCCTTCGCAGTGATCTCCACTCGGAACATCTTGATGCCGCACGAAGCCGAGCCCGCGCAGCCACCGAGGAACGTGGCGATCAGAAAGAGCGCGACGATGGGGTTGCCCCAGGTGTCATACGCTGCGTTCGCGTATCCCGTACCGGATATTACGGAAACAACATTGAAAACGGCGTCAACGCCAGCGCGCCATGTTGATTCGAAGGCAGACTCTTCCAGGTGGAGTTCGTGATACAGTACGATGATGAATGCGATGCTGAGCGCGAGAGCGAGGAACAGGCGCGGTTGCGGATCCATGATCAAAGGCTTGATGCGTCCCTGCAGAAAAAGGATGGCAAACAAGCTGATCGGCATGGCAGCAATCGCCATGAACACGATCGACACAAGGATGGCCGGGGTGCCGTTGAAGTGTCCGAACGAGGCGTCGTAGGTGGAAAAGCCGCCGGCGGAGACAGTGGTCATTGAGTGGTTGATGGCATCGAACCAGTTCATGCCGCTGATGCCGTAGAGAAGGGCGCATACGGACGAAATGATCAGGTAGGCGTAGCCGATGTAAGCGGCGATGTCGGACACGCGTGGCAGGAACTTGCCGGTCATGTCCGAGCTTTCGAGCGAAAAGAGCTGCATCCCGCCGACGCGCAGCTGGGGCAGGATGGCGACAGCGGTGACGATGATCCCGATGCCTCCGATCCATTGCAGGATGGAGCGCCAGAGGAGAATGCCGCGCGGCATGTCGTCGAGGCCGCTGAACACGGTCGCACCAGTGGTGGTGATTCCAGAGACGCTTTCGAAAATGGAATCAGTGACCGAGTGGCCAGCCACGACAAACGGGATGGCCGCGACGGCGGGCAGCATGACCCAGACGATGACGGTCAGCAGGAAGGCCTCGCGCTGGCCCATCCGCATCTCGCCGCCGCGGGCGAGAACCCAGCAGAGACCGCCCAGAAGGGCGGAGAAAGATGAGGCGGCCACGAAGACGTGCGCCTGAGGATTGCCGTCTGCCAGGTCGATCAGCGCACAAGGCAGCATCGCCACCGCAAGCAGGACGGTCAGTAGGCCGAGGGCCAGGATGACAGGGCGAAGCTGCATGCGGCGGGCACCTTACGCCCGAATTCCTGCAAAGATGTCAATGCAATGCAGGCGGCATGCCGGGCGAGGTTGACGCTGCGCCAGACCGGGGGGTAGAGCGGCGAAATAGTTTCATTTAAAACGCTTTTTCGGGTGGTCCCGCCATGTTCGATAACCCCTCCTTTGACGGTCACGAGGGCGTTCATGCCTTCCACGACGCGGCAACCGGGCTGAAATGCGTGATTGCGGTCCACTCCACGGCTCTGGGGCCAGCGGCGGGCGGGTGCCGGATGTGGAACTATCCCACGGGCGACGCGATGCTGACCGATGTGCTGCGCCTGTCGCAGGGCATGAGCTACAAGAACGCGATGGCGGGCATCCCGCTGGGCGGCGGCAAGGCGGTGATCTGGGGCGACCCGAAATCCGGCAAATCCGAAGCCCTGTTCGAGGCCTTTGGCCGTGCTGTGCAAAGCCTGAACGGGACTTACTACACAGCCGAGGATGTGGGCGTGGATGTCGCCGACATGACCGTCGTGCGCCGGCAGACGAAATATGTCGCGGGCCTGGATGAGGGCGATGCGGCGAGCGGCGACCCCTCGCCGGTGACCGCGATGGGGGTGTATCTCGGCATCCGCGAAGTGGCGAGGCGCCTGTTCGGGACGGACGACCTGAATGGCCGCACGATTGCGGTTCAGGGCGTGGGCTCAGTCGGCGGCTATACCTGCGGGCACCTGGCGAAGGCAGGGGCGAAGCTGGTGATCACGGATATCGACCAGGAAGCGCTGGCGGCCGTTTCCAGCCAGACCGGGGCGGTCGTGGTGGCGCCGAGTGACATCTATGACGTCGAGGCCGATATCTTTTCACCGAACGCGCTGGGCGCGGTGATCAACGAGAAGACGCTGTCGCGCCTGAAGGTGAAGGGCGTCGCCGGCGGGGCGAACAACCAGCTGGTGGTCCCGGAGATGGGCGAGTTCCTGCGCCGCAAGGGCATCCTCTATGCGCCGGACTATGTGATCAATGGCGGGGGCATCATCAATGTCGCCGCCGAGATTTCCGGCAGCTATTCGCGCGAATGGGTGGACGCGACGCTGGCGAAACTGATGGTTACGCTGGGCGAGGTTCTGGACGAGGCGCTGCAAACCAATCAGCCTACGAACTATGTTGCCGACCGCATCGCCCGGGCACGTATTGCCGCGGCGCGCAAGGCTAGGTAGAGTTACCTACTCCGGCCCCGTTCCTGCAGTGTTAGAAGCTGTTCCAACGGTCGCAACCGGCCGGTGAGGAGGCTTTTCATGTCCATCATCGCCATGCTGCAAGGCACACCTGAAATAGATACAGCGACGACGCAGTCGGCGCTCGCCATTGCCCGGCGGCTGAACCTGCCGCTGACGGGGCTGTGTGCGCTGCCGGACCCGCAGACAGCCCTGATGGTTGTCTCGACGCCTGAATCCGCCGGCATGTCGGCGGCGGCGGCGACCAACATCATCGAGCTGCAGAAGGAAATGCTGGAGAAGGCCGAGCAGGCGTTCCGGGATGTCGTGACGGCCGGCGCCCATGGTCTCGACTGCACCTTTTTGCATCAGGTCGGCATCGCGGAATATGCGGCGGCGAGTGCCGCGACATTGTCTGAAGCGATCGTGTTCCCGCGCACGGCAGCGAAAGCCGGCGAACCGCTGTCTCTCGCGTTTGATCATGTGATGATGGATGCGCGCCTGCCGCTTGTGCTTGCAGGCACCAAGGCGTTCGAGCCGGGCCCGGTGATCATCGGATGGGACGGATCCAACGGTGCGTCGCGCGCCGTGCGGTTCCATTCCCACCTCGTCCGCGCGTTCGGCGATGTCGTGATCGCGCAGAACCGCAAGGATGCCGAGCGTGATGGCGCGCGGCCGGGCATCGCGCCGGGATCGCTGGAAGACTGGCTGAAACGCAAAGGCGTCAAGGCGCGCAGCGAGAACATCGAAGGTGAAGTTTCGACCGCGCTGCTGACGCTCGCTTCAAATGTGGGCGCGACGATGATCGTGGCGGGCGCCTATGGCCATTCGCGCCTTGGCGAGCGTCTGTTTGGCGGCACAACCAAACGGCTTCTGGCTGCGGCGGATGCGCCGGCGCTTGCCCTCGCACGCTGATTTAATCCGGAGACTGATGATGAGCCTCAGACGTATCACCCTTCAGCTTGCCCGCAATCCCGGCTTGCCGGCAGGTGACCCTGGGCAGGGATACATGATCATTGCGCCGCTGACCGATGCAGGCCAGCTGGACCTAGAAGGTTGGCGCCAGAACCGGAAAGCCTGCCGCGTCTACAGGTTCCATCCGGACCCGGCAGAGAAGGCGGACGGCTGGCTGACGCATCGCGGCGAGAAATGGTTTTTCCACTATGATGAGGAAGAAGAGGGTGATGACGAGGCGGTGTTTCGCTTTGGTGCTCACAAGTTCCGCGAAGGCGAATACGTCACCATCGATCATCCGGGGCGCGAAGCGCTGACCTACAAGGTGACGGATATCTCGCCGGTCTGAGCGCGTTACCGAAGCCTTAATGTGGAGCTTCGGATTTTCCCAAACGCCGGAAACGGGTTTTTAGCCATACTGCGCTAGGCTGCAGGGATGGAGAAACTCGCTGTCCCCATTCTCCTGATCGTGGGCGTATTCCTTTACTTCACCCACGATGCAGGATTCCAATTCGAGCGCGCCAGCGCCGAAAAGCGCGTCGCTTTTGTCGAGCGCCAGGTGACCCTTGCAGCCCGCAAGGGGGAACTCCCGCTCTTCAACACGAGCAATGCGCAATCAATGGCCATCTCGGAAGACGCGATGCGCGTCACGCTGAAGGTCCGGGTGGATCCCACGATGATGTTCGACCGGCGCCGGACCGAGATCAATCGCATAGCGTGTGAAGGCTATATCAAGTCTTTCCTTGATGAGCATGACATCTCGCTTCGTCTCGAATTCTACCGGGATACCGGCGCAATGGCGGCTCTGATGACGCTGACGCCGCAGGCCTGCCACCGCCTGGTCGCTGTCAGCAAGAAAGCCTGAAATCCTTCGCGGATTTTTCCGTGCAGGAACCAATCCGGGATCAGTTCCAGGGATTGAAGCGGCGCGTGTTGCCGGGATCGGGTGCCTTCGGCTTTTCGTCCCCTGAACCTTCGCCGGGCCGGGCTTCCGGTGCATGCGGCGGGTAGGGGTCGTTGTCGCCCATTTCCGGATAGGCATCCAGCGGCGACGGCGGAAGATCCAGCGTGCCATCGATGATGATGCGCTTCGGTGGCTCGGCCGGGGCGGCTTCAGGTTCGGGCTGCGGGCGGGGTGCAGGCGGCGCCGGCACGCGCTGCGCAGCGCCAAGGCCAAAGCCCATCGGAATGGATGACAGCGAGATCGGCTGCGACAGCGTCGGCACAGCCGGCGCAGGTTCGGGTTGAGGCTGCGGCTCTGGTGCCGGCGCCGCTTCCGCCAGCACAGGCTCCGGTTCAGGTTGAAGTTCCGGTTCGGGCGCAGACGGTTCGAACGAACCGAACGTGCCGAAGGAGCCTGGCTCTTCCGCCTGAACGACAGGCTCAGGCTCGGCGCCTTTCACGATCCACTCTTCTTCCGGCTCGACTTGTGCGGCTGGTTCCGGCGGCGGCGCAAAGAAGGTTTCAACGACAGGCTCGGGCTCCGGCTCTGCGGCGAGTTGAGGTACGGGCTCGGGCTCAGGCTCGGGCTCGGGCTCGGGCTGAGGTTCCGGTTCCGGCGTTGCCGCAACCGGCTCGGGTTCAGGTGCCGGAGGTTCAGGCGCAAGTTCAGCCGGCACGGGCGGCGCGCCGTTGATCTGGTCCGCCAGAGTGGCGACCGCATGCGTGATGTCGGTCTCGCTCTCGCTTTCGAGCGAGGCGGTTTCGTCCGTTATGGCGTCCGGTGCGTCGGCCGTGAGAACTGGCACGATCGCAGGCGGCTCGGACGGCGCCGGCGGCGCTTCCTCTTCGGTGGCGTCGAGGCCGGCGAGCAGGGCGTTGATTGCCTTTTCTGCGCCGCGCGCATGGCGATGCGCCTCGCGGTACAGTTCGCCGACGAGTTTGAAATAGGGACGGCCCTGGGCATCGACATCGTCGGCAAATTCTTCCGGCAGGCAGGTCTCGATCTCGCGGCCCCGGCCATCGGTCAGCATCACGGCGTGCGGCTCAGGCGTCAGCACGACCCGGTAACCCTCGGTATCGTGGATAACGGTTCCGTTTTCCCCCTCGGTCCAGGCGACGCGCTGTTTGCGCGTCATCTCGCTCAACTTGTCGATGAGGCGTTTGGTCGAGGGATGCAGCATTGCGGCGTGCTTTCCTTGGGAACGGAAGAATGACAACCGTGTCAGGTTAGCCCGCTCCGCTGCAAGATTCAAACCATTGAAACGGCTCGGGGCTGCTTTGCCGGTGCTGCCGGACTAGGGCCGCGGCAAGTTTGGGACATAGCTGGCCGAATCGAGCTTGCGCGTGGAGCGGGCGGCCGGAAAATTGAGAATCAGTGTGCCAGTGGACAGAGGAACTTCGCAGGACTGGTCGTCGTTTGGCCGGGGCTGCTCGGGTTTGCACGCCTGGGCGACATCCGCCGGAAGGTCGGTGATGGGGGTCGCATTCGGCTGCAGTTCCACCGTGCCGGTATCACTCGGAACGAGGACGGTCACGGTCCCGATGAAGCCGCGCGACCAGTCAGGCTCCAGCCGGAAGAGGTCCGTCTCGCTGCCGGGTTCGCGAACGCCGAAGACCGGAATTCCGTCTTCTTCGTTCGCAACGATGATGAAGCCGGGAAAAGCGCGCTCG
>DNFL01000152.1:0-6715 GCA_003486945.1 Hyphomonas sp.
TGCTGGTCTGATGACGTTCTTCATGTTCCTCCTGTATCTCGCCGCCGGGGCGGGGGTGGGCTATGGCGTCTTCACCTATCCCGGGGTCGGCCTTCCGATTTCGGTCTCTGCCGGCGCCGCCACGTCGGCTTTCCTGGGCATCATCCACATCGTTTCCTCGGCTGCTTCCGCCTCTCGCCGGGCTGTTGAGCGCCTTGAAAGCGTTGAGAAAACTGTCACCGACGTCAGCCGCACCGTTAAGGTGCTCGAAGCCCGCACGGATGTCGTTGAGCAGACCGTGAAGCAGGAGCTGACCGAACGCCGCGACGCGCTGGTGAAGGAGATGAAGATCCTCGAGGATTCGATCGAGAAACTCGCCCAGGCTATGACCCGGAAGATCGACGAGACAACGGGGTCTCGCCGGATGACGCCGCAGGAAGATGCGATCCTGCGTGATGTGCGCGATGCACTTCGCGATGGGCGTGTTGATCTTCACCTTCAGCCCATCGTCTCGCTGCCGCAGAGGCGCGTGTCCTTCTACGAAGGGTTCACCCGGCTCAGGCGCGCAGATGGCTCGCTGATCCTGCCGGCAGATTTCCTCGACGCCGCCCGGCGCTCGGGTTCGATAAGCATCATCGACA
The DNA here is from genome assembly GCA_003486945.1 of Hyphomonas sp. Classification (GTDB taxonomy): domain Bacteria; phylum Pseudomonadota; class Alphaproteobacteria; order Caulobacterales; family Hyphomonadaceae; genus Hyphomonas. Next base: position 621 of record DNFL01000152.1, read on the forward strand.
ACTTCACCCTGTTCCGCAGCGTGCAGATTGTCCGGCGTCTGGCCGAACGGGATCGCCGAGTCGGCGTGTTCTGCAACATCGCTTCGGCATCGCTGGAAGATCCTGCGCTGTTCCCGCTGGTGCTGGATTTCATGACCGAGAACCGCGACCTCTCGGGTTCGGTGATCCTCGAACTGCGCGCCGACCGTTTCGAAGCCCGCTCGCCGGCGATGCGCGCGAACATGGAGAAGCTCACCGCTCTCGGCTTCCGGTTCTCCATTGATCACGCCCCCGGCCTCAATCTCGACCTGCCACGCCTGCAGGCAGCCAGCGTGCGCTTCGTCAAGATGAATGGCAGCCAGCTGATCGAGCAGCTGCGTGACCCGCACGGCGACCGCCCCAGCTCGAACATCAACCGCCGGATCGATGGCAATGAAGTTGCTGCCGTGATGTCGCGCTATGGCATCACCCTGATTGCCGAGAAGATCGAGGACGAGGCCAGCGTGGTTGAAATCCTCGAATACGAAATCCCCTACGGTCAGGGCCATGTCTTCGGCATTCCGCGCCCCATAAAGGCCTCCCTGATGGAGGATACAGCCCCTCCGAAGGCCCTCATTGACCGCCTCTCAAATCTCGGCTGATCCAGGTTCAGGGCTTGAATCCGCCGGAATTTGCATGACACTGACTTCAGGATTGGGAGAAACGCGATGCGCCCTCTGAAGTTCATTCCACTGATTGTAACTGCGGCGCTTGGCGCTTGCATCATTGCACCATCATCGACTGACCTGGCGCCGCAGCAGGTGCGCGTCGAAACTGTCGTCACAGATGCCCGCCTCGCCTTTGTCGGCATTACCGGCGCGCTGCCGGAAGAGAGCAGCGAAGGCCTGCCGCCCGCGCTGCTCGACTCGCTGATGGAAAACACACCCGTCCGTCTCGACCTGACGATCAACCCGCCCCTCGAAGTCACCGCAAAGGGCGAAGATGGCTTCTACCACCCGCTGACCCAATGCACGTTCGGCCCAGTCGATGCAGGCGAGATCTCGGTGCCGACCGGCTCCAACCACATGCTGCTCGACGTCCGCCTCGGCGCGCGCGAGACGTTCGCTGCCAACCTGCTCAGCTGCGAATACGCTCCAGCCGTCGCCACAGAGGAAAACCCCGGCACCGCCGTGCGGGTGAGGGGCTGTTTCCTGCCGCAGCCGGTGTCGATCCCGACCGCCGTGCAATGGGTGCTCAGCCCGCTGCCGGCCTCTGCTTGCGGCATTGGCGATTGACCGGGGCCACCTGCCGGCCTACTTCGCCCCGCGCATGACCAGACCCCAGTTTCCCGCCGGACTTTCCGCCATTGCGCCGCGCTATGACACCATCCTCTGCGATGTCTGGGGCGTGATCCACAATGGCCGCCGCGCCTTCACCGAAGCCTGCGACGCGCTCGTCGCTTTCCGCCAGCAGGGCGGGCAGGTCTCGCTGATCACCAATGCGCCCGTCCCTGAAAAGCAGGTGGTGCGCTATTTCGAACCCCTCGGCGTGCCGGACGCCGCCTTCGACATCTGCGTCTCCTCGGGCGATGCTACCCGCGCCGAACTCGCCGCCCGCCCGGACATGACCGTATGGCGCATGGGCGGCGACGAGGGCTGGGAGCACGACCGTTTCCTCTATGAAGGCCTCGGCCACACCTTCATCGACAATGAAAATGCCGATCTCCTCCTCTGCATCGGCCTGCGCGATCAGGTGAACGACCAGCCGGAGGACTACCGCTCCGAACTCGCCGGCGCCGTGAAGCGCGGCCTCCCGATGCTCTGTGCCAACCCCGACAAGCAGGTCCGCGTTGGTGGCAAGCTCTACTGGTGCGCCGGCGCCCTCGCCGACATCTACGAAGACCTCGGCGGTCAGGTCATCTATCCCGGCAAGCCCTACGCCCCCATCTACCGCTTCGCTATAGAGCGCCTCACCGGCCTGAAACGCGCGCCCGAGCGCATCCTCTGCATCGGCGACAGCCCCGCCACAGACGTGCGCGGCGCCCGGTTGCAGGGTTTTGACAGCCTGTATGTCGGCACCGGCCTCAAGGAGCACGGCGCCAACTTCGAAGCCGAAGTGACCGACCTTCTGGCCGACTACGGCGAACAGGCAACCTACGCCATGACCGGCCTCAGATGGTGACGCCGCGCCTTCCGGCGTGTAACGGACAAATCAGACACGGAAACAGGACCCTCACGGAATGACCCAGTTCACTGGCTACAAGTATGAAGACCTCCAGATCGGCCAGTCGCACCAGACGGTGCACACGATCACCGAGAACGACATCCAGCGCTTTGCCGAGGTTTCCGGCGACTTCAATCCGCTGCACATGTCAGACGAGTTCGCCGCCGGTACGATCTTCGGCAAGCGCATCGCCCATGGCGCGCTGACCGCCAGCTATATCTCGGGCATCCTCGGCAACGACCTGCCGGGTCCGGGCTCGATCTTTGTCGGCCTCTCCATGCGCTTCAAGCGCCCGGTCCATATCGGCGATGTCGTCACCGTGCGCGCCGAAGTCGCCGACAAGCAGGACCGCGGCAACCGCGTCACGCTGAAAGTCGAATGCCTCGTCGAAGGCAAGCGCGTGATCACCGGCGAAGCCGAAGTGGTGGCACCCAGCCGGGGAAGCTGATGGCGGTCTACGCGGACTTTCGCGGACTTCCCGAAAGCGCTCGCGGCGCTTCGATCGCGCTCGGCAATTTTGATGGCTTGCATGCCGGCCACCGCGCCGTGATGGACGCGGCAAAGATTGCCGGACACGGAGCATTTTCCGTCGCCACGTTCGAGCCGCCGCCGCGCGCCTATTTCCGTCCCGGCGATCCGCCCTTCCGCATCTTCCGCCCGGAACGGCGCAATGCCGCCATCCTCGCCGCCGGCGCGGCCACTGTGTTCGAGCTGCCCTTCAATGGCGAGATGGCCTCGATGACGGATGAAGGCTTCGTGCGCAGCGTGCTCGTCGAAGGGCTCGGCGTCAGCCATGTTTCCGTCGGTTTCGACTTCCGTTTTGGGCGCGGACGCATGGGCCATGCCCAGCGCCTATCCAGCCTCGGCCGCGCGCTCGGCTTTGGTGTCTCGATTGTCGAGGAAATCACCGGCCACGGCGCCAAGGCTTCCTCCACCGCCATCCGCCAGGCCCTCGTCGCGGGCGAGCCCGAAATCGCTGCCGAAATGCTCGGCAATCCGTGGACGGCCGATGGCATCGTCGAATCGGGCGAGCGCAACGGCCGCAAGCTCGGCTTTCCCACGGCCAACATCCAGCTTGGCGAACTGATCCACCCCAAGCACGGCGTCTATGCCGTCCGTGCACGGATTGAGGGCGAAGAGAGCTGGCGCCCCGGCGTCGCGAATTTCGGCCGCACCCCCACCACCGGCCTGCGCGATCCGCTGCTCGAAACCCATATCTTCGACTATTCCGCCGACATCTACGGCAAGCGGATCGAAGTGCAGCTCATCGCCTTCCTGCGCCCGGAACTCAAATTCGCCAGTCTCGACTTGATGGTGGAGCAGATGCACCGGGACGCTGCCGACGCACAGCGGATCCTTGCAACGCCCGGATGAACCACAACTTCTCCGTATTCTGACCATGCCGCCGCCCTTTCCAAACCTGCGAAACAGTAGGATGCTGGCCATCCAAACTCGCGGGGAGGACATCGCATGCGCCGCACTCTGACAACACTTGCCTTGATCGCGGCTCTGGCTTTCCCGGCCCTTGCTGATGACAGTACGGTGCTATATTCCGTATCCCTTCAGGACTTGCAGACGCTTCTCACCGAAGAAGGCTACGACGTCACCAGCACCGGTGATGAAGGTGAGGTTTCCATCCGGGCAGTGGATACGGACGGAACCGGGCTGGTCTTCAATCTAATCGGCACGGCCTGCGAAGTCGAAGGCAATGATGGCTGCCTCGGCATCCATATGCAGGTGCGCTATGACGCCTATGGGGACGAGTCGCTTCAGCGCATAAATGATGCCAACCTGATGTGGCCGGCCACCTCCGCCTGGTTTTCCGAACTCGGCGTTGACGACACCGGCCCGACTGTGGGGATAACGCGCTATGTCATTCTGGATCGCGGCATAACCATCGGCAATATCAAGGAAAACCTCCTCAACCTCCTCGCCATTTCGGTCCAGGCTGCCGACTATATCTGGCAGGCCGGCATTTATGCGGCTGAGTAGCCCGCCCCACCCGCAGGGGTGACAGGCCCCGGGGGGCCGTGATAACGCCTCGGCCATGACCCGGCCGATACGCCTCATTGCGATACGAATTAGTGGCCCGGCCGCCGGCTGAACCGATTGTTCAGCGGTGGCCGGGTAAGCCATACTGGCTGATACCTCGACCCCTGATTCTCCCACGGCCCTGCTGAAGCGACGACACTTCCGATGACTGACACCGCCACGACCGAGCGCGACTACCGCGACACCCTGTTCCTGCCGAAAACCGAGTTTCCCATGCGCGCCGGCCTGCCCAAGGCCGAGCCGGAATGGATCAAGCGCTGGGACGCGCTCGGCCTCTACGAAAAGCTGCGCGCCGATGCGAAGGCGCGGGGCGCAGCGCCCTTCATCCTGCATGACGGCCCGCCCTACGCCAACGGCCACATCCACCTCGGCACGGCGCTGAACAAGATCATCAAGGACATCATCGTCCGCTCGCACCAGATGCAGGGCTTTGACGCTTCCTACCTGCCGGGCTGGGACTGTCACGGCCTGCCCATCGAATGGAAAGTGGAGGAGGAGTTCCGCTCCAAGAACCGTCCGAAGGACAGTGTGCCTCCGGCCGAATTCCGCGCCGCCTGCCGCGCCTATGCCGAACACTGGGTCAGCGTGCAGAAAGCCGAATTCCGCGCCCTCGGCATCGAAGGCGAATGGAACGATCCCTACCTAACGATGGCCTTCGAGAGCGAGGCGATGATCGTCTCCGAATTCCTCGACATGGCGATGAAAGGCGGCCTCGTTCGCGGCGCAAAGCCGATCATGTGGTCGCCTGTGGAGCGCACGGCGCTGGCCGAGGCGGAAGTGGAATACCACGACCGGAAAGTGCCGGTGGTGTGGGTGAAGTTTCCGGTTGTCGACAACGACGCCTGTGTCGTGATCTGGACGACCACGCCATGGACGATCCCCGCCAACCAGGCAGTGAGCTTCAATCCTGAAATCGCATACGGCCTCTATGAAGTCACTGACGTGATGACGGAAGAGGAACTCGGCTTTGCTCCTTATGTGAAACCGGGCGACAAGCTCATTTTCGCTGACAACCTTGCAGCAGACGCTCTGTCTTCGGCGAAGGCAAAAGATTTCAAACGTCTGCGCGATGTAGACCCCAAAGGCTGGGTTCTCAAACACCCGCTTCACAGCCTCTCGCCGTTCTTCCAGCACGCAGTCCCCATGCTCGCTGGCGATCACGTCACCGCTGATGCCGGCACGGGCTTCGTTCACACGGCGCCCGCGCATGGCGAAGACGACTTCGATGTCTGGGTAAACTCCGGCCACACGACGCAGAAAATCCGCCAGATCGTCGACCCCGACGGTAAGTATACGGACGAAGTTCCGGCCCCGCTCGCGGGCCTCGAAATCATCGTCACGGCCGGCAAAAAACGCGGTGAGGCGGGAAAGGCCAATGCCGAAGTCATCCGCCTCCTCGCCGAGTCCGGCAACCTGCTCGCGCGCGGCATCACCACCATCCGCGATGCCCATTCCTGGCGCTCGAAGGCCCCGGTCATCCGCCGCGCCACGCCGCAATGGTTCATCGCGATGGACAAGCCGGTGCACGGCGGCAAGACGCTGCGCGAGTTGGCCCTGAAGGCCATTTCCGACACCGAATTTTTCCCGCCCACCGGCCGCAACCGCCTGCAGGCGATGGTCGAAGGCCGTCCCGACTGGCTGATCTCGCGCCAGCGCTACTGGGGTTCTCCCATCCCCATGATGCAGCGTTCCGACGGCGTCTTTGAACCCGTGGCGGATGATCAACTGCCGGTGCTGCTGCCGGACGACGTGGACTTCCTGCCCACCGGTCAGAGTCCGCTGAAGCTGCATGAAGGCTTCCAGAACACGACCGGCAGCGATGGCAAACCGGCCAAGCGCGAAACCGACACGATGGATACCTT
>DNFL01000152.1:6729-6971 GCA_003486945.1 Hyphomonas sp.
CAGCGCAACTGGGGCGTGCCGATCACCCTGTTCGTCAACGCGAAGGGCGAGCCGCACACCGCCGCCCTCACGGCCGGCCAGTCCGCAAAGCTCAATGCCAACATCAAGGCCGCCATCGAAAAAACGGGCGTAGACGGATGGTTCTCTACGCCGGACGCAGATTTCTTCGCAGGCACTGGTGTCTCGCCCGAAGGCTGGGAAAAGGTCACCGACGTGCTCGACGTCTGGTTCGATTCCGGCAC
>DNFL01000207.1:0-178 GCA_003486945.1 Hyphomonas sp.
CCGCACCGACCTGCGCCTGCGCCCGGACCCAAGTTCCACGCCCCTGGCTGTCTCCACCGAGATGGCGGAGCTCTACTACGAAAGTGTCGGCCAAAACTGGGAGCGCATGGTCTGGATCAAGGGCCGCCCCTCAGCGGGCGACCGTGCGGCGGCCGAAAAATTCCTGTCGCGCATGGAG
>DNFL01000207.1:457-694 GCA_003486945.1 Hyphomonas sp.
GAAAAATTCCTGTCGCGCATGGAGCCCTATGTCTGGCGCCGCAATCTCGACTACTGGGCCATCGGCGACATCCAGGCGATCAAGCGGATGATCAACACGAAAGTCGGCGCGGATGAGTTCGATGCCGTTTCGCCGGATGTGAAACTTTCGCCCGGCGGTATCCGTGAGATCGAATTTTTCGTGCAGACGCAGCAGCTGATCCTCGGCGGGCGCGAGCCGGCTCTGCGCGACAACACC
>DNFL01000207.1:933-3313 GCA_003486945.1 Hyphomonas sp.
GGAGGGGGCGGGGGTGGGGGGGGGGGGGGGAGCCGGCTCTGCGCGACAACACCACCCTCGGCGCCATGGAAGCCCTGCGCGCAATGGGTGTCGTGTCTGATCGCACAGCTGCAACATTGGAATGCGCCTACAAGGCGCTGCGCAATGTCGAACACCGCATCCAGATGCTGCAGGATGAGCAGACGCACACCGTGCCCGCCGCGCCGGCAGAGCGCGAAAGCCTCGCCTTCCTGTGCGGCTATGGCAACCTCGCTGACTTTGACCGGGATCTGCTCCACACCCGCCGCGAAGTGCAGGTCGCCTACGACGCCCTCTTCGCGCAGGAAGGCAAAAGCGCGGAAGACCACGGTCTCGGCAACCTCGTCTTCACCGGCGTCGATGATGATCCGGGTACGGTCAAAACCTTGACCGAGCTGGGCTTCTCCGATCCGTCTTCTGCCATCGACACGATCCGCAATTGGCACCGCGGGCGTGTGCCAGCCACGCGCACGGTGCGCGGACGCGAGCTGCTCACTTCCATCCTCCCCGGCATGCTGAAAGCCATGGGTGCAACCGGCGAACCGGATCAGGCTTTCCTCTGGTTCTCGCGGTTCTTCGAAGGCCTGTCCTCCGGCGTGCAGACGCTCTCCATGCTGCTCGCGCGAGAGGACCTGCTCTCCGATCTCGTTGCAACGCTCGCTCTTGCGCCGCGGCTCGCGCGCATCCTTGCCCGCCGACCAGACCTTCTGGAAGCGCTTGTCGCCAACACGATTCCGAAGCAGCCGAAACCGGAAGATGCCGCTTCCTTCGATGCCGCGCTAGATAGCTGGCGCCGCTACCACCGCGAACAGAGCTTCCTCACGGGCCACCGCCTGCTGCACGGCCTCATCCGCTCCGACGAGGCCGCGGAGGTCTGGACCAGACTTGCGGACGATACGATCTGCTTCATGTCGGCCGTTGCTGTCGCCGAAACCACGCGCCGCTATGGTGACGTGCCGGGCCGCTGGGGCGTGTTCGGCATGGGAAAACTCGGCGGCGAGGAAATGACCGCGGGATCGGACCTCGATATAATCGTCATCTACGATTCCTCCGCAGACGGAGCACAGACCTGGTTCACGCGCTTCACGCAGCGTCTGATCACCGGCCTCACGGCGCCAACCGCGGAAGGAGAACTCTATGAAGCCGACATGCGCCTTCGCCCGTCCGGGCGTGCGGGTCCTGTCGCCGTCAGCCTGCCGGCCTTCAAGCACTACCAGAATGAAGAAGCGTGGACCTGGGAACACATGGCGCTCACGCGCCTGCGTTTCGTGGCGGGCGATGAAGCGTTGGGCAGGGAAGTGCTCGGCATCGGCGCCGACGCCATTTGCGCCCGCGCCCGCAGTCCGCGCCGCAAGCAGATTCCCGGCGACATCACCGACATGCGCCGGACGATCTACCGCGAAAAACCTGGCAGCGGGCTGTGGGACCTGAAAACCGCCGAGGGCGCCCTCATCGATATCGAGTTCACCGTGCAACAGGAAATGCTGCTGCGTGCCCGGCCGGACCTCATCCGCGCCAACACCGCCCGCGCCCTGTCAGGCCTCGCGGACGCCGACGATCCGGACAACGGGGATTGGTGTTTCCTGCGCGCCGCGCTGAACCTCTTGTCGTCGCTCCAGCAGTTGCAACGCCTCGCCATCGGGAACGAGCCGGGCGAAGGCGACATGCCGGAAGGCCTGAAGGCCCGCATGTGCCGGGCTGTCGGGGAAGAGGACTTTGCCGCACTGGAAAGCCGTCTCGCGGACGTCAAATCCCGCGTACATACGCTGGTAGGGGAAAAACTGCAGTTGCCGGCGACGGAATCCTGAGGCCCCCGCGTTCCATAAGCGCTGGGATCAACCACAGGAGTTCACAGATGAGAAAACAGACGCTTGCTGTCGCAACCGCGCTGGCGCTGGTCTTCGCTGCGCCGGCCTTTGCGCATCCCGGAAAGGGCAAGGGCGACCATTTCGCAAAGATCGATACTGACGGCAACGGCATCGTCACCATCGCCGAAGTTCAGGCCGCTTCGCAGGCGTCGTTCGCGAAGATGGATGCCAACGGCGACGGCTTTGTCACGCAGGATGAGCTGAAGGCCCATGGCGACGCCATGAAGGCCGAGCATCAGGCGAAATGGGCTGAAAAGAAAGCCGGAAAGGAAGGCAAAGCCGCCAAGGCAGATGCCGATCCGGCGAAGGTAGCCGAATGGAAGGCCAAGAAGGCGGATCGCGCTGAGAAGCATGAAGCCAAGAAGGCCGAGAAGTTTGCAGCCATCGACACCGACGGTGACGGCCGCTGGAGCGCCGCAGAGTTCACCGCCTCGCATGTTGCCCGCTTCGCCAAGCTCGACACGGACGGCGACGGGGCCGGCGACGTCTGCGAC
>DNFL01000207.1:3516-4066 GCA_003486945.1 Hyphomonas sp.
CAAGCTCGACACGGACGGCGACGGTGCCGTCTCCGCTGACGAGCGCGCTGCGGCCAAGGCCCAGATGAAGGAGCGCAAAGGCAAATGGCGGGACAAGCCGGCCGAGCAATAAGGATACCGGAACCGGGCCTGAGCCAGGCAGAGACGATTGCGCCCCCCCTGCATTTGTCTCTCGGGTTTCAGGCCCGGAATCGGGTAGACCCTGACGCGTGGCATTCACGTCTGACCTCGACCAGATCACGCGTGCCGCAGCTGGCGATCCGGCTGCGGTCCGTGCGCTTGTCAGTCGTTACAGCCCCGGTGTTCTCGCCCTCGCGACCCGAATGCTCGGCGACCGAACGGAGGCCGAAGACGTGACACAGGAAACCTTCATCCGCGCCTGGAAAGCCCTGCCGGGCTGGGAACCGCGCGCCAAGTTCTCGACCTGGCTGCACCGGGTCGCGCTGAACCTTTGCTATGACCGCCTGCGCAAGAAGCGCGAGTCGCTGCCCGGCGAGCTGCCGGATCAGGCCGACCGCAGCCTCGGTCCGGCCGACACCTATGATCAGTC
>DNFL01000207.1:4365-4684 GCA_003486945.1 Hyphomonas sp.
GAGCAGGCCATCAGCCGCCTGCCGGAGCGCCAAAGCGCGGCCTTGACGCTGTGCGCCCTACAGGGACACTCGCAGGCTGAAGCTGCGGAGATTCTCGATATCAGTGTGGAAGCCCTTGAAAGCCTCCTCGCCCGTGCGCGCCGGACCCTGCGCGCTGAGTTGCTGGAAGGGAGTACCAGCCGATGACCGACGACCGGCTCTTGGAACTCATTGAAGCTTGGGGCGCAGACCCCAATGGCTTCCCCGAAGCGGAGCGCGCTGCCGCAAAAGCGTTGCTCGCCGCCCATCCGCAGCGCTTCGCCGCCGCGCTGGCCCAAGC
>DNFL01000229.1:0-3221 GCA_003486945.1 Hyphomonas sp.
CATCAGATGTGGGCGGCGCAGTTCATGCATTTCGAAGAGCCCAACCGCTGGATGACGTCGGGCGGGCTTGGCACGATGGGCTATGGCCTGCCGGCGGCCGTAGGCGTGCAGGCAGCCCACCCCGATGCGCTCGTCATCGACATTGCCGGCGAAGCCTCCATCCAGATGATGATGCAGGAGCTTTCTACTGCAGTGCAGCACAAGCTGCCAGTGAAGGTGTTCATCCTCAACAATGAATGGATGGGCATGGTGCGCCAATGGCAGGAACTGCTGCACGGGGAGCGCTATTCCCACTCCTATTCCGAAAGCCTGCCGGACTTCGTGAAGCTGGCTGATGCCATGGGCGGGCACGGCATCCGCTGCGACAAGCCGGAGGAGCTGGACGCAAAAATCCTTGAAATGATTGACCATCCGGGTCCGGTATTGTTCGACTGCCGGGTCGAGCGGGCGGAGAATTGCCTGCCGATGATCCCGTCGGGCTCTGCGCACAACCAGATGATTCTCGGCGAGATAACGGGTAACGAGATCGGAGAGGCGGGCCGAAAGCTCGTCTGACAGAGCGGAAACGGGGACGGTGATGGACACGACGAACCTGCTCACCCTGGGGCAGACGCACGCCGATGTGATCATCGCCGTGGTCTCTGCCTTTGTGGCCATCATCAGCGCCGTGATTGCGCGCGGCGAAACCCGCCGCCAGCGCAAGCTGCAGACCGAACGCCTGCGCCAGAGCATCGATGCCGCCAGCCTCGACTGGGGCAATGCCGCCATCGATATCCTCGCCCGCGCCGCCATGTTCGCGCGCACGCGCCACCTGCAGGCCAATGACGGCGCCTTCCTCGGCAACAAGGCGAACCTGATGGTCGCCATCTCCACGCTGGTCGACCGGGGACGGATGTTCTTCCCGAACCTCGGCCCGGAGAAGAAAGGCGCGGAGAAAGAAGGCGCGTATCGCGGCCACCGCCCGCCCATCCTCGACGCGCTGATGTGGGCCTATCATGAACTCGAAGCGATGACGCGCGAAGGCGGCCCCTCCTCCGAAGATAGCGGCCTCTATATCGACGAATGCCGCCGCCTGCTTGTCTCGGAGCTGCAGGCGCATCTTGATCCGCGCCGCATGGACGAAATCGTCGGGCGCTATGACGACCAGGAAAGCGAAACCCGGCGCGGCGCGATAGCTCAGACCGAGGCGCTCAAATCCAAACTCGAATCCCGCCGGCCCGGATTGAAATTCGGCGCTGCTGCAGCGGCACAATCCCAGAGGCTTCAATGAGCGACGGCCAGACCCCTCCGAACAACGGCTCGCCGAAATCGGCCTACTTCCTCGCGCATGAGGATGAAGCCATCGAGCGGCGCACGCTGGCGGTTCTGGTCGACAACGAACCGGGCGTCCTGGCGCGCGTCACAGGCCTGTTCTCCGGGCGTGGCTACAACATCGACTCGCTGACCGTTGCCGAAGTCGATGCCAGCCAGCACCGCTCGCGCATCACCATCGTCACGCAGGGTACGCCGCACATTCTCGAACAGATCGAGGCCCAGCTCCTGCGCCTCGTGCCGGTAGCTGAAGTCATCGACATCACCAATTCCAAACGCGGCATCGAGCGCGAACTGGCGCTCGTGAAAGTGGCCGGCACCGGAGAAAAACGTGTCGAGGCGCTCCGCATCGCTGAGATTTTCCGCGCACATGTGATAGATACCACCAATGAGAGCTTCATTTTCGAGGTCACGGGCGCCTCGGACAAGCTGACCCAGTTCATCGACCTGATGCGCCCGCTGGGCCTGGTCGAGGTCAGCCGGACCGGCGTCCTGTCGATCAAACGCGGGAAGGAGAAAGGATGAAACCCTGTCTCTCGCGCGGCGCGTTCGCCGGCATGGCTTTGCTGGCGCTGCCGCTGATGGCCGCCGCCCAGCCGTCGAGCTGCGAAACGGCGCTCCTCAACGCTGCCTACACGCCGGGCACGAACCCGGATGAAGCCCGGCTGAACTGCGATATCGACCGCGCCTCGAACATCCGGGACAAGGCCCGCCAGATTTACGGACTACGCTTTGAGCCGGTGGTCGAGATCATTGATACAGCATCGCCGAGCGGTGCGGCCTATGTGTACAATGTTCTCTCCGACGGATCGAAACTCACGCTCGACGCGCGCTCCGTGCCAGATGGCAAGGGGCCGCGCTGCCGCTTGCAGGTGTCGCTCGCGGACGACAAGGCGAACGAGCTGACAAATCTTCTTTCCAGCGCCAGCGATCCGTCCGTACCCGGATATGGCCCGCGTGAGGAAGTGAAGATCAATCCCGACGGCTCACGCAGCATGCGGCTGGTCTTCAACAGTCACGACATCATCACCCGCGCGGAAACATCTTCCGGCGCGCGCAATTTCTCCCGGCATTCCGGATCGGACGATCCTGTCAGCCGGCTGAACAATCTCGTCATCGGCATTGCAAATGTCAGCCCCGGCTGGGTCTGCAACGCCTCCTGATCAACAACCACAATCAAGCCCTTCCCCACCCCTTCACCGGAGCCTGCGACCCCACATGAAAATCTACTACGAACAAGACGCCGACCTGAAACTGATCCAGTCCAAGAAGGTCGCTGTTGTCGGCTATGGCAGCCAGGGTCACGCCCATGCGCTGAACCTCAAGGATTCCGGCGTGAAGCATATCAAGGTCGCGCTGCAGGAAGGCTCTGCCTCGCGCAAGAAAGCCGAGTCCGCGGGCCTTGAAGTGATCACGCCTGCGGAAGCTGCCAAATGGGCCGATGTGCTGATGATCCTCGTGCCGGACGAGAAGCAGGCCGTCCTCTTCGCCAACGAGATCGAGCCGCACCTGCGCGCCGGCCAGCACCTGATGTTCGGCCACGGCTTCAACATCCACTATAACCTGATCCGTCCGCGGGCGGACATTGACGTGTCGCTCTCCGCGCCGAAAGGCCCTGGCCACACGCTGCGCGACCAGTACATGCGCGGCTTCGGCCTGCCGGGCCTGATCGCCATCCACCAGGACGCGACCGGCACGGCGCAGGCGGTTGCCCTCTCCTACTCCAAGGCCATCGGCAACACCCGCGCGGGCGTGATCGAAACCTCGTTCCGCGAAGAGACCGAGACCGACCTCTTCGGCGAGCAGGCCGTGCTCTGCGGCGGCATCGTCGAGCTGATCAAGGCCGGCTACGAGACGCTCGTGGAAGCAGGCTATGCGCCGGAGATGGCCTATTTCGAGTGCCTGCACGA
>DNFL01000229.1:3501-3633 GCA_003486945.1 Hyphomonas sp.
CATGAACTACTCGATCTCCAACACTGCCGAGTACGGAGAATATGTCACTGGCCCGCGCGTCGTGAACAGCGCGACGAAAGCCGAGATGAAGAAGGTTCTGGAAGATATCCAGAACGGCACGTTCGCCCGCAA
>DNFL01000229.1:3873-4219 GCA_003486945.1 Hyphomonas sp.
TGGGTGCTGGAAAACCAGGCCGGTGCGCCGGGCTTCCACGCCATGCGCCAGCGGATGGCCAACCACCCGATCGAAGCCGTCGGCGAGAAACTGCGCGGCATGATGCACTGGGCGCAGAACGACCGCCTCGTCGACAAGAGCCGGAACTAGGGCGCGCACCGCATGGCGAGCCTTCCGGGGTTTACCCATCGCCGTGCCCTGCCCGCCGACGAGGAAGCAATTGCGGCGCTGATGGAGCTGTCCATCAGCGCCCTGCTTCCCGTCTTCCTGACGCCCGAGCAGGTTGCCCTGTCGCGCTCCATCATGGGGCTCGACCGGCAATTGATCGTGGACGGAACATATTTTG
>DNFL01000229.1:4486-4649 GCA_003486945.1 Hyphomonas sp.
CGTGCATGAAGCTGAACGCGGCTTGCTCGTCGCCTCTGGCGGCTGGAGCCCGCGCGCCACGCTGTATGGCGGCGACCACTCGACCGCGCAGCGCAATGCCGCTTTGCTGAAGATGGGCACTGACGCGGCCCGCATCCGCGCCATGTACACGCATCCGGATTTC
>DNFL01000229.1:4923-5086 GCA_003486945.1 Hyphomonas sp.
CCCGCCGCGGCCTCGGGCGCTATGTGCTCGCCATTTGCGAAGGCGCTGCGCGAGAGGCCGGCTTCACCCGCGTCGAACTGATGGCCACGCTTGCCGGCGAACCGCTCTACCGCGCCTGCGGCTATGAACCCATCGAGCACATGATCAGCGCCTCCGCCGGCGG
>DNFL01000380.1:0-17374 GCA_003486945.1 Hyphomonas sp.
TCCGATCTTGCTTCAAAATAGACTTCGGTCTTTCCCGACCCTGTCACGCCGTCGAGAAGCGAGACCGAGAAGGTTCCGCCATCTACCGCTGCGCGCAAGGCGTCGACGGCCATCTGTTGCGCGTCTCCGAACGTCACGGTGGTGTGCTTCGGGTCGAGCCGCTGGAACCTCTTCTCAGGGATGGCAGCCTCTGCGAGACAACCCGCCGCCACGAGACCGTCGATGACACCGGTCGAACATCCCGACTGCTCGGCAAGCGCCGCCTTCGTCCGTATGAGCCCGTCCGCCGCGATCTCGAGAGCCCGCGCACGCGCCGGCGTCAGTCGCGGCGGATGCGGAGCCCCGAAGACAGCCACCACGCCGAACCGCGGCTTCTGCGGCTCGAACACGGCCTGCGCGCTCATCATCATCCGGACGACCATGCCGAGCGGCGACAGCGTGTAGCGCGCGATCCACTCGGCAAATTGCAGCGACACCGCCGGTAGTCCGGGCACCTCCATCACGCCGTCGATCGCCTTCAGCTTTTTCGGGTCGACAGGCTTCCCTTCGCCCACCGCCCTGTCCCAGACGACGCCGATCCGCATCTGCGGCCCGAATGGCACCACGACGAAGCTACCCGGCTCCGGCACCTCGCCGTCGATCGACACGTAGTCGTAGGTCTGGTCGAGTGCGACCGGCAACAGAACAGGTACGAGCGGCCCCTGCGGCACGACCTTGCCCGCCGGACGGCTCCGCGCCGGCGCTTCACGCGCGTCGTCATCTTTACCGAATAGGTCGTTCACACCTGCTCGCTCTTTTGCAAATGGCTCCGAGGAGATAGATATGGCGTGCTCGATGGGCGAGCCGATGGCAAGGAGAAAAGACCGTGAAATTCTTCGTCGATACCGCCGACGTGGCCGAAATCAAGGACCTCGCCTCCACTGGCCTGCTCGATGGCGTCACCACCAACCCCTCGCTCGTCGCCAAGGCAAACCGCGATTTCAAGACCATCATCGCCGAGATCTGCGCGGCCGTCCCCGGTCCCGTCTCCGCCGAAGTAGCCTCGACCGAATACGGACAGATGATGAAGGAGGCTGCCGTCCTCGCCAAGATCGCCAGCAACGTGACGATCAAGTTGCCGCTGACCTGGGACGGGCTTAAAGCCTGCAAGGCGCTCACGTCGGATGGCATCAAGACCAATGTGACACTCTGCTTCTCTGCGACCCAGGCGCTTCTGGCTGCCAAAGCCGGGGCGACGTACATCTCGCCCTTCATCGGCCGCATCGACGACATCGGCTACGACGGCATGAACCTGATCCGCGAGATCAGGCAGATCTACGACAACTACCCCGATCTCGGGACCGAGATCCTTGCCGCATCCATCCGCACGGTCGGCCACGTCCGCGACGCAGCCCTTGCCGGCGCCGACGTTTCGACGATCCCGCCGAATATCCTCAAGAGCCTCGCCCAGCACCCGCTGACCGACAAGGGCGTCGCCCAGTTCACCGCCGACTGGGCCAAGACCGGCCAGAAGATCGTCTGACCCCCCGACGACAGCATCAGACGAAACCCAGCCGCGCGAAATCGGCCCTTCGCGCGGCTTTGTCGTCTCGGCAAACTCCGCACTGACACCGAACGCCCGCTCTGAACGGATAATGCAAGGGGATACGCCATGGCCGGCCTGCTCGAGGGACATCTCGCCGTCATAACGGGTGCCAGTTCGGGCATCGGCCGCGCCATCGCGGAAGGCTACGCCCGCGAAGGCGCCCGCATCGTCGCGCTCGACCAGAACCTGAAGGGCGCGGAGGAAACGTGCTCTCTGATCACGAAGGCCGGCGGCACCGCCACTGCCCATGAACTCGACGTCACCGACCGGGCCGCCTGCCGCGCCGTCGCCGCGAAGGTCTCCGCGTCGATTGGGAAGGTCTCGGTCCTCGTCAACAACGCCGGCATAACGCGCCGGAACCCTTTCACCTCGCCGCCCGAAGTCGCCGACGCCGACTGGGACACGATCCTCTCGATCAACCTCGACGGCGTCTATAATGTCACCCACGCCTTCATAGAGGACCTGCGGGCCACGAAGGGCCGTATCGTCAACATCGGCTCCATCCAGTCGTTCGTGCACGTCAGGACGCCCAGCGCCGTCGCCTACACCACGTCGAAGCACGGCGTTCTCGGCCTGACGCGCGCCCTCGCCGCCGAACTCGGCAAGGATGGCGTCCGCGTCAACGCCATCGGACCCGGCCCGACCCTGCAGAGCATTCATCAGTCCGCGGAAGAGTTTGCCGCCGAACAGGCCGCCACGCTGACCGGGGAAGGGGCGAGCCCCGATGAAATTGTCCGCGCCCTGCGCTATCTCATCTCTGCCACCAGCATCACCGGCCAGATGATCGCCGTCGATGGCGGCCAGCACCTGATGTGGCAGACCCCCGACACCCAGCTGTGATGCTCTGATGAACTTTTCCTCCGACACGTCCGCCCCGGCCCATCCCGCTGTGCTTGAAGCGTTGCTCAAGGCGAACACGGGCGCAGCCTCCAGCTACGGCGCCGACAAGGTCACCCAGCGCCTGCGCGCCCGGCTTGCCGAGGTCTTCGAGGCGGATGAGTTCGACTTCTGGCTCGTCGCCTCCGGCACCGCCGCAAATGCGCTGGCGCTCGCCTGCTTCTGCCCGCCGACCAGTTCCATCATCTGCCACCGCGAAGCGCATATCCAGATGGACGAACGCGGCGCGCCGGAATTCTTCACCGGCGGCGGCAAGCTCCACCTGATGGACGGCGAAGGCGCGAAGATCGATTTTGATCCGCTCAAGGATTATCTCGATGATTTCGATCCCCGCAATGTGCACGCTACGCCGCCTGCCGTCCTGTCGCTCACCAACCTCACCGAGTGTGGCCGCGCCTACACGCCCGCCGAGATCGCCCGGCTTGCCCAGCGCGCAAAGTATGCAAGCCTCGCCGTGCATCTCGACGGCGCCCGCCTTGGCAACGCCCTCGCGCATACCGGCGCCACGCCAGCGGAAATGACATGGAAAGCCGGCGTCGACGTGCTCACCCTCGGCCTCACCAAGACCGGCGCCATCGGCTGCGAGATCATTCTCCTGTTCGGCGCGGCGAAATCAAAGGGCCGGGAATTGCAGGCCCGCGCCAAGCGCGCTGGCCATATGCCCGCCAAGATGCGCTTCCTCGCTGCGCAGGCCGAAGCCATGCTCGAAGGCGGCCTCTGGCTGCAACTCGCCGCCCATGCCAACGCCATGGCACAGAAAGTCGCCGCCGCCTTCGTCGAAGATGGCCACGATCTCGCCTGGCCGGTCGAAGGCAACGAGATCTTCGTCACGCTCGACGAGCAGGCCTTCAACGACCTGCAGGAAGACGGCGCCCAGTTCTACGAATGGCCGGGGGGTTCCCACCGCTTCGTCTGCTCGTGGGCCACCACGCAAAAGGATATCGACGACCTCGCCGCTTCCCTCGGCCGCTCTATGCGGCGCTGAGCCCGCGCCCGAGTCCGGCTCGAAGGATCCGCGTCACTGCTTCCATATCGATCGGCGCCGTCTTCGCGCCGCCCAGCAGGTCCTGATGCAACGTCATCAACATCAGCGGCGACAGGATCGCCAGCGCCGCGGCCCGCAGGCCCGCCTCCGATGACGGCCCGCCCGGCGTGACCCGCAGCTTGTCGCACAGCGATTGCAGCGCTGGCTCCAGCAGCTTCTCGAGATACGCCCTGCCGACCATTTCATCCGCCAGTCCCTCGATCAGGCCAAACGCATGTGCCCGGGCAAACTGGCCATGTCTCAGCCCCTCGCTCACCAGCGCGAAATACGCATCCAGCGCGGCATCCACATTTTCGGAAGGCTCTTCAAAGGCGATCCACAAGGGCATCGCCCGGCTTCGCAGGTTCTCCAGGATTTCGATCACCAGCCCCTGCCGGTCACCGAAATAGTGGCGCAGCGTCGGCTCGGACTGTTTCGCCGCCATCGCAAACTGGCGCAGCGAAGGCCGCCGCAGGTCCGCGGTCAGGGCGTAGCGTGTCAGCGTGTTGAGAAGCGCGGCGCGTTTCTCGTCGAAGTCGTGATTCCGGGCGCCCGACGGTCTTGGCACAATCCGTTCCTCGTTCTGTATCCTGCAGCGGACACAATAGAATCGCCGGCATGGCCTGATCATACGCGGCTCTACCTAGTCTAGGAATGCGTGAGTAAAGGGTTCCCGCATTCCTGACTCTTGATGGGGAAATTAGGACCAGAAGGCCAATAAGCCGGGTTCTGTTCGCCCCTTTGGGGGTCTGGCAGCCATTCCTCTGGGACGGTCATCGCTGACCGCCTCACGCGACACACCCGGGGCGCAGGCGGATGACAGCCCATGCGCGCCCCCTACTTGGTCTTGCTCCGGGCGGGGTTTGCCGTGCCGGTCCTGTTGCCAGTCCCGCGGTGGGCTCTTACCCCACCCTTTCACCCTTACCTCTTGGCCGAAGCCGCAAGGCGGTTTGCTTTCTGTGGCACTTTCCCTCGGCTCGCGCCGGGCGGCCGTTAGCCGTCGCCCTGTCTTCCTGGAGCCCGGACTTTCCTCCAGCATGGGGTTACCCCCATACCAGCGGCTGCCCGGCCTTCTGGTCCTGCGCGCCATATACTCCCTCCCACCCCCCAGCGAAAGGGCAGGGGCCAGAAACCTGTAAAAAGCTGGAACTGCCTGTAATGATCAGCAAACCCCGCAGGCGAAGAACGAGAGAAACAAACCTCCCTCGCTCTCCTTGCTGTCAATCCCGGCGCAAGCCGGGGACCCAGACCGAGGCAAGCCTTGCGCTCGCCTCTCTGGATACCGGCTTTCGCCGGTATGAGCGGCAGAAGGAAAGCTCAGAACCAAATCTCACCGGCCGGGAAACCCCCGCGCCTGGGCGCACCCGCATGCGTCCACCTTAACACACCACCCATTTGCCCGCGGCCCGCATCATGCCAAGCTCTTCCGCGATGAGGATCGACTGGCGCACCGAAATTCTCCAGCCCGCCCGGCGCGCGGTGATCCGGCTGTTCCGGCCGGATGTGCGTATCGTGACCGGCGGCATCGCCTTCTACGCCCTGTTCTCGATCTTCCCGCTGATCTACCTGACGCTGACCCTGCTCACCGTCTTCCTGCCGCCAGACCTCGCCAAACAGCTCGCCACGCCGATCAGCGATTTCTTTAGCCAGAACGTTGAGCCCCTGTCGGGCGGCGAAGTCGAGACGATCCGCGAGATGACACCCGCCGGGCTCAGCCTGCGGGCGTTCGGCGCGCTCATCCTTGTGCTGATCACCGCCACCTCCGGCGCCAAGGCCGCGATCACCGGCATCCGCATGATCGCCGGCACCGAAGGACGCACCCGCTTCGCGCGCTTTCAGGGCGTTTCGCTGCTGCTCACTGGGTCGCTCGTGCTGATGGTCTGGCTGCTCGGCGCGCTGCAGCTGACGGTGACGATCATCTCCACCAACACCGGCGACGAACTTGGCCGCTTCGCCGGAACGGTCGCCACGCTTGCCGATTCGCTGTGGATATCGAAAGCCATTGCCGGCTTTGCGATCTTCTACCTGATCCTCGTGCTCAGCCTGCGCGGCCAGATAAAGCGCGGCACACGCGCCATCGCCGCGGGCGCGGCGGCGGGAACAGTGGCGTTCATCTTCGTCACATTCCTGTTCCAGCTCTACCTGAACTATTCCGTGCTCGGAACGCTGTACGGCGCGCTGGCCTCGCTCATTCTAGGCTTTGTCTGGCTGTCGGCTTCGGTGATGTCGCTGCTGCTCGGTGCGGCGCTCGCCACCGAATGGGCTCAGGCCTGGGGCGAAGAAGGCGCCGACGCATAGAGCGCCGCAATCTGCGACAGCCGCCGCAAGGTGCGCGCATCCGCAAAACCGGTGATTGCATCCGTCAGCCAGCGCCGCTGGAAGGCGCGGATCGCGGCTGGCACATCGGCAATGTCATAGCCGATCCCCGCCAGCTGCCGGTTCACGCCGCCCGGATCACCGCCCATCCAGACGCAGCCTGCGCCTGTTTCTTCTGCGGGCCAGAAGCCCAGCCCCGCCTCCGCCAACCGGGGCCAGGGGAAATGCTCGCCCGGATCAATCTTGCGCTGCGGCGCGATGTCGGAATGGCCGACGATCCTCTGCTGAGGAATGCCGTGATGCGCCACAATCTCGCGTGAAAGCGCAATCACCGCTGCGATCTGCTCGTCCGGAAAGGGCGGCAGCTTTCCGCCGGGCAGGGGGAAGTCGTGCCCGCCGTTGACGATCTCGATGCCGACCGAGCGCGAGTTGAGATCGCTGTCGCCTTGCCAGCTGGACAGGCCCGCATGCCAGGCCCGCCGGCTCTCTGGCACAAGGCGCGCGATACGCCCGTCTTCCCAGACGAGGTAATGCGCCGAGACTTTTGCCTCCGCATCGATCAGCCGGCGGAAGGCCGCTTCGCCCGTTTCCATGCCGGTATAGTGCAGCACCAGAAGATCGACCGGAAACTTCCGCTCGTCATGGTTGGGGCTGGGCACGTCTTCGATCTGCATCAGCTGTCTCCGGTCGCCATCTTCTTCGCCAGCGGCGCATCCGGCAGCACGGTATTCGGCCTGATCGCAATGAGGAAGACCCCGGCCAGCGAGATCGCCCCGCCGATCACCAGCTTCCAGGTGAATGGCTCGTTCAGCAAGGTCACGCCAAACAGGACGCCCCACAGCGGCGTCATCAGGGTCAGCGGCGAGAGCAGCGAGACATCGTATTTCTTGACCAGCACATAGAAGGCCGAGTGCGCAAAGATCGACACGCCGAGAATGGCGAAGAGGCTGGAGAGCCAGACTTCCCATCCGCCGTGGACATAGCTCTCCACCTGTCCGGTCTCGAACAGGAAGGAGAAGGCAAACAGCGGCGCGAAGCTGAACAGGCCGACCCAGGCCTGCAGGTTCAGCGCCTTCATCGGCGGCATCCGTTTCATGATGATGCCGCCGACCGAGCCGAGGAAAGCCGCGATCACGATCAGCAGGAGGCCGAAGGAGAGGCTGAAGGAGTCCGGATCAAACGCGATCACCACCACGCCCGCAAAGGCGAGCGCGATTCCCATGCCCCGCCGCCAGCGGATTTTCTCGCCTAGAAAGGCCATGCTGAGCAGCGTCGAAATCGGCACGCCGAGTTGGCCGGTCACCGCGGCGGCGGAAACCTCTGCATTTGCAAGACCGATGAACAACAGCGCGAAGTTCAGACAGCCGATCAGCATGGCGATCAGGAACAGCGTGAACAGGTTCGGCGGAACGGGCCGCAGGAACGGGATCAGGAAGGCCGCCACGCCGAGGAAACGCACCGCCGCAAAGAACAGCGGCGGCACGTCATGATCGGCAACCACCCAGCGGGTCATCACCAGGTTCACGCCCCAGAAGAAGCAGACAACAAATAGAAGGCCGAAATCACGCACAGACATGATTTCGGCCCTATCAGGCTTTCATGACGCTTGGCAGGGGGGACGCGGGGTTATCCCTTCCCCAACCGGTTCACCGGCATACGCAGGTACACCTGTCCATCCGACTCCGCAGGCGGCAGGGCGCCGGCGCGGATGTTGACCTGCAGCGAGGGCAGGATCAGGCGGGGCGCCGCCAGCGTCTTGTCGCGGGCCTGACGCATTCTGACGAATTCATCTTCGCTGACGCCGTCATGCATGTGGATGTTCTTCGCGCGCTGTTCGGCGACCGTCGTTTCCCAAGCGATCTTCGTGCGTCCTTCGGGCAGGTAGTCATGGCCGACAAGGATTCGGGTTTCCGGGGGCAGGGCGAGAATTTTCCGGATCGAGCGGTAAAGCGCGTGCGCATCCCCGCCGGGAAAATCCGTTCGCGCGGTGCCATAGTCCGGCATGAAAAGCGTGTCGCCGACAAAGGCCATGTCGTCGACCAGGTAGGTGACACAGGCAGCTGTATGACCCGGCGTGTGCATCACGGTGATCTTGGTGTTGCCGAGGGGGATCGACTCTCCGTCACTCAGCAGCACGTCGAACACCTTGTCGTCAGGATGATCATCGACGGGGCCAAAGACCGGCAGGAAGGTTTTCTGGATCTGCGTGATGCCGGCGCCGATGACGATCTTGCCGCCGGTTTCGCGGCGCAGGTAGTCGGCCGCCGAGAGGTGATCGGCATGGGCATGGGTGTCGAGGATCCAGTTTATCGTCAGGCCTTGCCCGCGCGCGAAGGTGAGCACTGTATCGGCCGACTGGCTGGTGAGGCGCGCGGGGGCGGGGTCGAAATCGAGCACGGGGTCGATGATCGCCGCATCGCGGGTATCCGGGTCCCAGACCAGGTAGGTCACCGTATTGGTGGCGTCATCGAAAAAGGCTTTTAGTTCGGCCATGCGAGGGCTCCTGTTCTTTGTCAGGACTATATATAAGCTATTGCTAAATTAGCAAGACCTAATATATAGGGCGCATGACCCAGACCATACCCAATCCCGCCCGGTTCCGCGAACAGGCCGAAAATGCTGCCCGCCTCCTGAAGGCGATGGCGAACGAGCATCGCCTGATGATTCTCTGCCGTCTTGGCGAAAATGAACTTCCTGCGGGCGCACTGCTGGAGGAGACAACGCTGTCACAATCGGCGCTCTCGCAGCATCTCGCCGTGCTGCGCGAGGAAAGCCTCGTCAGTACACGGCGCGAAAGCCAGACCATCTTTTACCGGATTTCAGACCCTGCGGCCATGAAGTTGATCGCGGTGCTGGCCGGCATCTTCTGCCCGGAGGACTGAAACATGCGCGACCCGAAGACGATAGACGCCGCAAGGCTTGCCGAGGGGCTGAAGTCCGGACGCCTCCGGCTGATCGACATCCGCGAAGCCCACGAACATGCGCGCGAGCATATCGAAGGCGCGCAGCTCTTTCCGCTGTCTGAGGCGGCATCTGCCGCCCTGTCGCTGGACGCCGGGACCACCGCGGTGTTTCATTGCAAATCAGGCATGCGCACCGTGATGAACGGTGCCATGCTGGCGGCAAAGGTGGAGGGCAGGGCCCTGATTCTCGACGGCGGCATCGAGGCATGGAAACGGGCAGGCCTGCCCGTCGCGCGCCCCGACGGGCCGTCACTCCTTGGGCGCCTTTTCGCCATCGTCTCCGGCAAGCCGAAAGCCTGACGCGCGATGATCGAGATCACGCTCCCCGTCATTCTTGCAGCACTCGCCAGCGGGGCAGTGATCGGCCTGTTCCTCGGATTGTTCGGGGGCGGAGGATCTGTCCTCGCCGTGCCACTGCTGCTCTACGGCGTCGGCGTCACCGATCCGCACCTTGCCATCGGCACATCCGCCGCCGCCGTCGCCGCCATCGCGCTGGTGAACCTGCGCGGGCACAGCCGCGAGGGCCGCGTGAAGTGGCCCTGCGCGATGATGTTTGCCGGCGCGGGGATTGTCGGCTCGCTGATCGGCTCCTGGCTGGCGCTGCGGGTTCCCGGTGACTGGCTGCTTTTCGCCTTCGCCTTTGCGATGGTGGCGATCGGACTGTCGATGCTCCGGCGTACGGCGGGGGAGGGCAATCCCGATATCTACATCACGCCGCAGATGATGACGCGCCTTATGCCGCTCGGCCTGCTCACAGGACTTGCGGCGGGCTTCTTCGGTATCGGCGGCGGTTTCCTGATCGTGCCGGGCCTGATGCTGGCGACCGGCATGACCCTGTCGCAAGCGGCTGCCTCATCGCTTGTTTCTGTCGCGGTGTTCGGTTCGGCGACTGCGCTCAATTACGGCCTGCACGGCGAGGTCGACCTGCGCCTGACCGGCCTTTTGCTTCTCGGCGGCGCCGGAGGCGGCCTGATCGGCATATGGCTCGCCCGCTTGCTTGCGACCCGGGTACGCCTTGCGCGGATCGGCTTTGCTGTCCTGATTGTAACAGTTGCCGCCTATGTCGGGTGGAAAGCCGCAGCCGCCCTCGGATGGACGGGTTGAACGAAGCGCAGCGCGACCTGCGAAAGGTTGCTAAAATCCGCGAAAGAGGGCTGATATAAGCCGTGAGGTGGGTAAACCGGCGGCCAGGACGGCGCGCTGCATGGGAGAGGTCTTATGAGTCTGATCTGGTGGGTGCTGCCGTCGATTTCCGGCGTGCTTGGCCTGATCCTGCTGTTTGCGGGATTCGGGAAGCTGGCTGGCCTGAAACCGTTTGCTGGCGTGGCGCGCCTCGCCTTCGGATCGGGCTTCCTCGGCCTTGCCGGTGTGATCGCCTTCGCGGGCCTGAACATCCAGACCTACAAGCGCCTCACCTATGAACGCCCGGTGGCGACGGTGAAGTTCACCGCCGTAGGCGATCAGGAGAATGCCTACCGCGCCGACGTCGTGTTCTCCGATGGACAGACCTTCCTGCAGGCCGATGGCACCGCGCCTGTGTTCCGCGGCAATGAGTGGCAGATCGGCGCGAAGGTCATCAAGTTCAAACCGATGGCGAACATTCTCGGCTATGATTCGATTTACCGGCTGGAGCACATGCGCTCGCTGGACGCGCACCAGTTTTCGTCCGACGCGGTGACCGAAGGCAAGATAGACGGCATCAAGATCGTGCCGACCGAGCCCGGCATTGATGTCAGCGACCTTGCCGCAAAATACGGCTCGCGCTTCGGCATCGATGCGGAGTATGGCTCGGCCACCTACCAGCCGATGGGCGATGGCTACGAGTTCGAAATCTCGATCACGCAGGATGCGCTGATCGCGCGCCCGACGCCGGAGACGAAAGACAAGATCCAGCAGGAATCCTATCCGGGCTTCAAGCCGATTGGCGGCGGGAAGAACAGATGAATCCCTGGGAGCGCTATGTCGTTCCGAACCTGATCGCCTGCGCCTGCTCGACGCGGCCGATCATGAAGCAGCGTGCGAAGATTGTTCCGCAGGCGGACGGTGTGGTTCTGGAGCTGGGCTGTGGGTCGGGCACGAATTTCGCGATGTATGACGCGGATAAGGTTGAAAAGCTTTATGCGCTGGAGCCTGCGCCCGGTATGGTGGTGAAGGCAAAACGCACGGCGGGCGAGCTTGGCATCGGCAAGAGTATCGATTTTCTCGAGACCGGCGCCGAGGCCATTCCGCTGGCGGACAAGTCTGTCGATACCGCCGTCATCACTTTCGTTCTCTGTACAATTCCCGACTGGAAAAGCGCGCTCGCCGAAACACGGCGCGTGCTGAAGCCCGGCGGCAAGGTGCTGTTCTCGGAGCACGGTCTTGCGCCGGATGAAGGCGTGGCGAAATGGCAGCGCCGGATCGAGCCTGTCTGGAAGCCGCTTGCGGGTGGGTGCCATCTCACACGCGACACCTGCGCCATGCTGCGTGAGGGCGGGTTCGAGCCGGACAATACCGAGGCGATGTACCTGCCGAACACGCCGAAGATCGCCGGCTATGTCAGCTGGGGCTCGGCGCGCCTCGCGTGACGCCGGTGCGGCGCCCACCTTACCTGCCGTTCCTGAGCGGCCCTTTGAGCCTCGCGCCGGGTCTGAAGCCGATTGATCCGGAAAGCTGGCTGGCGCCCGATACCGAAGCGCATGTGCTGGAAGACAAGCGCGCGCTGATGCGGTCGCAGCGCGCAGACGTGTTTGCACTGGACGCGCCGGAAAGCCGCATGGCGCCCGTGGCGGAACAAGTTTCCGGATCGCCGGAGAAATGCGATTGGCCGACCGCGCTCGAAGCGGCAGCGGCGACGGTTTCGGATGACATCTGTGTACTGATGAGAGACGCGGACGGTCTCTGGCGTCTGCGCGCGGCAAGCCTCTGCGCGCCGACGTTCTGGCGTTTGTCGGAGAAGATCGGCGAGCCGCTTTCCGGTCTGCACAATCCGGTGCCCGGCGCGAACCCCGGCATGGTGGGGCGCATCCACCGGATGTTTGACGCGCTGAGGCCGGGGCAGGTGCTGGAGCGCTTCAACTGGACCGTCCAGCCGGGGGCGGACCGGTTCACGCCGGATCAGGCCCCGTTCAAGGCCAAGGCCGCGGCGCTGCCGGATGACGGCGCGCTGGACGCGCTCTGGTTCAGGGTGGAGCGCCAGACGATTTCGAAGCTGGAAGCGACGGGCGACGTGATCTTCACCATCCGCGTTGCCATCGATCCCCTGCGCGCCGTGCTTTCAGAGGCAGCCCATGCCGAAGCCTTCCGCGCGGCCTGGGACGGGATCGATCCCGTGCTCGCCGAATACAAGGGCTGGCCGCATTATCAGCGCCTTGTCCGCGCCGCGCTGGCAGAAGCGGAAATCAGCGGCTAAATCGGGGGCAGGAGGGCCGTTGATGCAATACTGGCTTGTGAAATCCGAACCCAATGCCTGGAGCTGGGACCAGCAGGTCGCCAAAGGCGCTGCCGGCGAGATGTGGTCCGGCGTGCGCAACTATATGGCCCGCAACAACATGCGCGCGATGAAGCTCGGCGACCGCGTGTTCTTCTATCACTCGAACGAGGGGCTGGCGGTGGTCGGCGTGTGCGAGGTGGCGGAACTGTCAAAGCCTGATCCGACCACGGATGATGTGCGCTGGGACTGCGTCACCCTGCGCGCGCTCGCGCCGGTGCCGAAGCCGGTGACGCTGAAGGACATCAAGGCGAACCCGAAACTCGCTGAAATGAGTCTCGTCACTTCCTTCCGCCTCTCCGTGCAGCCGGTGACAGCAGCGGAGTGGAAAGAAGTGTGCCGCATGGGCGGGCTCGACCCGAAAACTCTGAAGGCGGTTTAAGGCGCCCTTTTCAGCCCCGATTGCCATCCTCAAAGCCGGCGAGGGTCCATTCAGCGAATTGGGCGAGATTGCCGCCGGTGAAGAGAAAGCCGGCGACGCCGGCCGCGCGGGCGGCTTGCATGTCGGCTTCTTTGTCGCCGATCATGAAGCTCTGCTCGCGCCGCACGGGAAAATCCGACATTGCGCGCAGCAGCATGCCGGGCTTCGGCTTGCGGTCGAAACTGTCGCGCCGGTAGCGGGGGTTTTCGCCCTCTTCGTGGTAGGGGCAGTAATAGATACGGTCGATCCGGGCGCCCTGCTCAGCGAGGCGCGCCCGCATCCAGTCGTGCAGGGAGTGCATGTCGTCTTCGCTATAGTAATTGCGGGCGATCCCGGACTGGTTGGTGACGACGAAAACGTACCAGCCGCGCCGGTTGAAATTGGCGATGGCTTCGGCCGCGCCTTCGATCCACTCGAAATCCTCGACGCGGCTGACATAGCCCTTGTCGGCGTTGATGACGCCATCGCGGTCCAGGAACAGAGCGGGTTTCAGGGAGGACATGCCCTCTCTTGGACGACTCGCGGTGCGCCCGCAATCCTCGCCGCAGTGGCGAAGGGGATGGACCGCCACCTGCCCTTGCGCCACCCTCCGCTGCGTGAAGGGCAGGCACAGGCCCTCACAGGAGGCAAACAAGGAGGAATACAATGGAACAATACATCCCGCTGCTCGTCAGCGCCCTCGGCGGCACCGTGCTCGGGCCGATCGTCTCCCGCCTCGCTGGCGGTAGCGGAACCGGCGGCGTGCTGGGCGGCATCATCGGCGGCGTGGCCGCGCATTATGGGGCAAATGCCGCTGGCATCGGACCGCTGCTCGGCGATACGGCCCTGATGGGCCATATCCAGAGCTTCCTGGAAGGCGGCATCGGCGGCGGTATCCTGGCAGCGATTGCCGGCGTCGTGATGAAAAAGAAAGAGTAAGCTCTTATACTCCCGCGGGCAGGCCGGGCCGGCATGTCCGGCCTGCCACGCGCATGTCTCAAGCGATTTCCGCAAACTCTGGCTGTTCATGCCGAAAGCGACGGCAGCGCCTCGCGGTTCGCAGTAAGGCCGCGGTGGAAGATAACGATCGCGAGGCCTGTCAGGATTGACGCGAGCAGGAATGCCGCGCCGCCGAAATGAATGGGCGCGCCTTCCTGCGTGAAGGTGAACAATATGCCGTTCATCGTCAGCGGGCCGAGGATCATACCGAGCGCGTTGATCGACGATGACGCGCCCTGCAACTCGCCTTGCGCATCCGCCGGCGTGAGGCGAGACATGATCGCGTTGATGGCAGGCGTGGCGACGCCGCCGAGGGATGCCAGAGGCAGAAAGACATAGACGAGAAAGGGCGCGCCCGCGAAGGCGAAGCCGGCCATGGCGGTCATGTTCATGCTGAGGCCGAGAAGGGCGGTGCGAACCAGGCCGATGCGCTTCAGGATGATGCCCATCAGGCCCGCCTGCACAACCGCCGCGCCGACGCCGACGAGGCCCAGAGAGATGCCGATCTGCAGCGGTGTCCAGTCATACCGGATTTCGCCGTGTACGGACCATGTTGCCGGATAGACAGTGTGTGCAAGGAAATAGACGCCGCCGGCCACGAGGAACCAGGCGATATGCGGCAGCTTCGAGAAGTGGCGTGCGGCGCCGAGCGGGTTCGCACGTTTCAGCTCGAACGCCCGGCGCCGTTCCGGCGGCAGCGATTCCGGCAGTACGAAGATGCCGTAGAGCACGTTGAGACCGGCAAGCCCGGCCGCAATAAAGAAGGGCAGGCGGTGGTCGATCTCGCCGAGCAAGCCGCCGATCACCGGGCCGAAAATGAAGCCGAGCCCGAAGGCTGCGCCGATGGTGCCGAAGGCGCGCCCGCGCTCTTCCGGTGAGGTCGTGTCAGCGATGTAGGCGTTCGCGGTGGCGAAGGTGGCGCCCGCGATGCCGGAGAGCGCGCGGCCGATGAACAGGATCCAGATGACAGGTGCGAGTGCCATCACGAGGAAGTCCACGCCGAGCATGCCCATCGATCCGAGCAGCACAGGGCGGCGCCCGAACCTGTCTGACAAGGCGCCGAGCAGCGGCCCCATCAGGAAATTCATCAGCGCATAGGTGGCGGCGAGCACGCCGATCCAGAGCGTTGCGCCTTCGGATGAGACACCCGTCAGGTCGCGGACCATCGCCGGGAAGACCGGGATGACGAGGCCG
The DNA here is from genome assembly GCA_003486945.1 of Hyphomonas sp. Lineage (GTDB taxonomy): Bacteria > Pseudomonadota > Alphaproteobacteria > Caulobacterales > Hyphomonadaceae > Hyphomonas. The sequence goes on from DNFL01000380.1 coordinate 14,848, forward strand.
AAGGCGAGATTGTCGAGGAACACCGTCACCAGAACGAACAAGAAGGCGTTCTTGCCGAGGGGACGGGTTGGGGCGCTCATGCAGCGCGACCTTCAGGCGAACCGGGGCGTGCGTCAATCAGGGCGCGAAAATTCCGGCGGGCTCTTGTCCTCCGCTACGGCAGGTGTGGGAGGCAGGATCATGGCCAGCACCATTCCGATCACCCGAAACGATGCTTCGCCCGAGAAGGCCGAAGCGATCCGCGCCGCTGTGCGCGCTGCGACGCAGCTTGGCGACTCGCGCCTCGCCCGGCCGGAGGATGCGACGGCTTTCTTCGCGCTCTTGTCCGATCCTGCCGTACACGCACCGATTTACACGCTGCCGCGCCCGCTGTCAGAAGCGAGCGTTGCCGCCTTCATCGAAACGCATATCGCCGAGCGCGAGACCGGCATCGGCCTCCTGTTCGTGCGCGAGGGCGAGGATGGGCGCATCATGGGCTATTCGGATGTGCAGGTCTGGCCCCACTGGGCGGCGGGTGAGCTGGCCGGCGCGCTGCATCCTTCGCTGCACCGGCAGGGCACAGGCGCGCGCGGCGCGGCAGCAAGCTTTGCCTGGATGTTCGAGGCGCTGCAGCTGGACCTTCTGTGCGAGACAGCCGCGCTCGACAATGTTGCAACGCAGCGCCTGCTCGACGGGCTGGGCTTCCGCCGGATGGGCGAGGTGAAGAGCGAGCGGCCGGATGGCACAACGCGCGAAAGCCTCGTCTGGGAGATGACGCGGGCCGAATGGGCCGCGCAGCATGGCTTTGGCTGATTGCGCTGGCGCCCGTGCCGGGCTAGGGCGCGCGGATGACACCCGCACTTTTCCTCATCGAAGTGGCCGGATGGCTGGGCGCAAGCCTCATCCTTGGCGCCTATATCCTGCTCTCGGCCGGCAAGCTGAAGGGCGACAGCCCCGTGTACCAGTGGATGAACGTGATCGGCGCCGCCGGGTTCATCCTCAACAGCGGCTATCACGGCGCGATTCCCTCCGTGGCGATCAATGTGCTGTGGATCGGCATTGGCGGCTTTGCGTTATGGCGGATTTATAAAGGCGCGAAGGCGGTATAACATACGGCCACCCGCCCGGCTGGATGGAGAGTATGAATGCCGCATCGCTTCATGGATCCTGAGCCGCTGGCACACCTGCTGGCCGCTCGCGCGCAGGGGCTGGATCGTCCGTTCACGGTAGCGCTCGACGGGCGCAGCGCGGTCGGCAAGACAACGCTGGCGGCGCAGCTCGCTGAAATGCTGGAGGCGGCTGTCATCGAAGGCGACGATTTCTATGCGGGCGGCACGGAAGTGCGCTCGGAAAGACCGGCCGAACTCGTTGCCACCTGCATCGACTGGCAGCACCAGCGTTTGGCGCTGGAGGCGCTGAGGGCGGGGCGCGACGCTTCCTGGCATGCGTTCGACTGGGAGGTGTTTGATGGCCGCGCCTGCTCCGCGCTGACGGTGAAGTCACCGCGGCCCATCCTGATCTTGGAAGGTGTCTATTCTGCCCGGCCCGAACTTTCGGACCTGATCGATCTGGCCGTGATGGTGCGCGCAGATGAGGCCATCCGGGAATCGCGGCTGATCGCGCGGGAAGGGCATATCACGCCGTGGGAACGCCAGTGGCAGGCCGCCGAAGACTACTATTTCGAATTCATCCGCCCGCTGACGAGCTTTGACGCCCTGATCGGGTGAGCGCGGGCCTGCGCAGAACGCCTACCGGCTCAGTTCCTTCATTGCCTCATCGAGGCCGCCCAGCGTCATTTCGAACATGCGGTGGGGACCGATCAGTTCACGGATAAGTTTGATCGAGCCGGTATACTCCCAGGCGCCTTCCTTGGTCGGGTTCAGCCATACGAGGTGGGGGTAGCGTTCCACGAAACGCTGGACCCAGATGCCGCCCGGTTCCTCGTTCCAGTGTTCGACCGAGCCGCCGGCATAGGTGATTTCGTAGGGGCTCATCGTGGCGTCGCCGACGACGATGACCTTGTATTCCGACGGATACTTGTTCAGCACGTCCCAGGTCGGGATACGGTTGTTCATGCGCCGGCGGTTGTCCTTCCACAGGCCCTCATAGGGGCAGTTGTGGAAGTAGTAGTATTCAAGATTCTTGATCTCGGATTTCGCGGCCGAGAACAGCTCCTCCATGATCCGCACATGCGGGTCCATCGAGCCGCCGACATCCAGCAGCAGAAGCACGGAAACCGTGTTGCGCTTCTCGGCGCGCATCTCGATGTCGAGATAGCCCTTGCGGGCGGTGTTGCGGATCGTCTGGTCGAGGTCGAGTTCATCTTGCGCGCCTTTGCGGGCCCATTTGCGCAGGCGCTTCATCGCCACCTTGATATTCCGTGTACCGAGTTCGACCTTGTCGTCGTAATTCTTGAACTCGCGCTTGTCCCACACTTTCACAGCGCGGCGGTGGCGGGATTTGTCCTGGCCGATGCGCACGCCTTCGGGATTGTAGCCATTGGCGCCGAAGGGCGAGGTTCCGCCCGTGCCGATCATCTTGTTGCCGC
>DNFL01000380.1:17659-17788 GCA_003486945.1 Hyphomonas sp.
TGTTGCCGCCCTCGTGGCGCTTCTTCTGCTCCTCTAGACGTTTCTTCAGCGTCTCCATAAGCTTCTCGAAGCCGCCCATCGCCTCGATTTCGGCCATCTCTTCGGGCGTGAGGAATTTCTCCGTCATCT
>DNFL01000082.1:0-12795 GCA_003486945.1 Hyphomonas sp.
GACGCTCGCGGCTGAGAACGCCATCCTCAATCGAAAAAGCGAGAGGTGTCCCCGGAAACCTCACGACTTCATCGATCGTTAGCGCTGTGTATTCTGGCGAACCGTCATTGTCGCCGGACATGAATGTTAGATACTGCTGGGGATCCATATTGGAGATCCCGATCCGCACTTTGCCTGCAGTCATCGATGTGGATCGCCCAGCGCCGTATGTCTTGCCGCGACGGGAGCGATCCGTCACAAAAACTAGGTCTGCTGAAGGAATGTCCAGGCTTCTGCTACGTGCAGCATCGTTCCACGGCCAACCGGATGGCGCAGTGGCGGCCGGATACGCATTTGCACAACTGGTTAGCAATAGAAATGCAACAGGCAGGACAAATCGGATTATGCGCGACTCCGGATGATGAGGCGCCGGAACGGCCGCGTCCAGATGACGCCCAGAGCGATGGAGCTCATGAAGGAAACACCGCTCACCACCAGAAAGGGGGCAGCGAAGCGCGCGGCGAAGACCATGTCCAGAGACGCCGCCAGCGATATAGCTGAGGTGACGATCCAGCCTGTCATGAATGTAAAGAGCGCCGTCCGGTCTGTCATCAGGGTCGAGGCAAAGACGGTACCGTATCCGGCCAGCAGAACTTCGCAGGCGGGGATTGCGCCGATCGGTACACAAATCGAAGACTCGCCGATTGGCGCGAAACGAGCTGTAAGAGTGCTCAAGAATCCGAACAGAGCGAAGGCGGCGATCATCAATAGCCGGGTCATTGGCTGTGCCTCATGTGCAGCGTCAACAGCGATGCGGAAAACAGTATGATATGGGCAACGTTCAGGGCGGCGGGCACAAACCAGGATCCTATGACGGGCCAGACAGCGTATAAGCCAAAGATCATAGTGATCAGGAATGCTGGACTAAGCCATGCCATCCATCGTGGGTATCGGGTGCGACCTGAGGAGACCATCAGTACCCAGAGGAGCGAGAATCCGAGAATTGCGATCCTCAGGACGTTGATCAGGGGGTCATTCAGCGTCGACAGACTTGCAAGCAGCCCCGGATCGGCGCGGCCGGAAGAGATCGCTTGCACCGTCAGGCCGAGGAAGGCGCGCTGTCCGATCCAGACGGTGCCGATGATAAATGCGTAAGCACAGATGGCGAATACAATGAGGCGCAATTGGCGGCGGGCTGGAAAAAGGTTTGCTGTCAGTTGCCAGTATCCCGCAATGTAAAGCGGGGCCGCGGCAACGCCCAAAAAGTGTCCAATAAACAGGCGGCCTTCTGAAATGTTCGCAAAGTAGGAATAACCCTGATCGGTGTACTGCCCGCCCGGGACAAAATGGAGAAGGCCTTCGCCGATACCCGTGAGGATAGCTCCCGCCAGGCCTGCGAGTTCCGGGGGTAAATGCCGGCTGGAAGGGTCTCGTTCGCTGGTCAAGGGGTAATGTCCCGGCGCAGGTCCAGAACGCTTCCGGCAGGGATACCTTTCCATGTCTGAACGGCACCATCCGGGAATGTTACCCGCAGATGATCGATTTGCCCTTCATTTCCCAGGCCCAGAAAAAGGTTGGCAGATTGATCAGAGCTTAGCCCCTGACCTGGAACAATCCGGCGGATGAAAAGACGGTCCGAAAAGCTCGCTGCGATCACGGCTCCATAGGCTGACGCAGAATCATCAAATCTGAGAGTGACTTGCTTTGTGTTCGGCGTGCGGTTGAGAAATGCGCGAGAAGGCCCTCCAAGATTGACCCAAACAAGGTCAGGGCGACCGTCGCCGTCGAGGTCACAGACCAGAGGTGCGATTGCGAATAGTCGATTGGCGACTCCCGCCCGTTTCTCAACAGGTTCGAAGGACTTGCCGTCACTGTTCCGGAGCAGTTTGCCGGCATAGCGGTGGACGAGGGCCGATTCTCCAAGCTTTGCGTAGTTCTGAGCGACCGCGATGTCTTCAAAGCCGTCCAGATCAAAATCCCCGGCTGCGACGCCCCATCCGAAGCCGAGCCGGGCGGCTTGCATGCTGACAGCCTGATCTTCGAACCCTCCCTGGCCATTTCCGGCAAACAACATGTAGTTTGGATTGAAAGCTTGGTCCTGCGGAAGGTCGCCGCGCAAAAGGGCGGCAGGCAGGGTGTGTCCTACATTGGAAAAGTAGAAGTCGAGATCGCCGTCATCGTTGAAGTCTCCGGCGGCGATGCCCATTGGGTAGGAATTTGTTGAGGGATTGGGGACTCGTTCAAGCGGCGGCGCGCCGGAATTGCGCCAAGTCTCAACAACGCCAGTATCTTGGGCAACGACAAGGTCCTGCAATCCGTCCCTGTTGAAATCGGCAAACACGGCGGTGAAGGTATTGTGCTGCCGCTTCAATCCCCAGCGTACTGTTTCATCATTGAAAGCTCCCTCGCCAGAACCGGTCAGCAGATAAGAATACCCGCCATAGCTCCGGCTGAAGATCGTTTCACCTTCAGTGTTGGAATTCTGGATGTACCCCGACAAGTACAGATCAACATTACCATCGCCGTTGATGTCACCTGGAGTGATTGAAATGATGGTCGTCAGATCAGATGCGGGGGGAGTGAAGATCAACTCGCCCGCATCGAACGAGCGCCCCGTGTTCCTGTGCAGCCAGACCCCGCTTTCCCGAGCGAGAAGTAGATCGGGATGTCCATTCCGGTCGACATCCGTGGAGGTTCCGCCCATCGTTGCGTCGTCGGCGGATTTTTCAATAGCGTAAGCATCCGACAGGTCGACCATCGCCGCCAGGTCTTGCCCTATGCCAAACACGCCATCGGCCTGGCCTCTTCCGCCTCCGAGTACAATTTCGTCGCGACCATCAGAGTTCAGGTCGATCACAACTCCCGCCATGAAGGGAAGAGAGCCCGTCTTGTCCGCAAGCACAGCGCGGTTTCGAAATTGCAGATCGATCGGCATGAAACTCATTTCGGTTTGGCCTTGCGGTGTCCATTCGAGCTGCAGGAGCCGCCAGGCAAGCCAAGCGAGAACAATCAAGGACAAGCTGATCCCAAGGACGCCCACGGCGGCCCTTCCAATCCGGAACTGCTTGTGACCTTGACCGCCCTCCGACCGCGGCATGATTCAAGCCTTCTTCGCGCCGTCCAGGTTCAGGAACCGGTCGAGGGACCAGGCGCCGGGGCCGCGGACCACCAGAAGCAGCAGGATCGTAGCCCACCAGACATGGCTACCCCACCAGCTGTCGGCATCGGGGAAGACAAGACGTTCGATGACCAGCGTCATGATCAGGAGGCCTAGCGCCGCAAAGCGGGACGTCAGGCCGAAGACAAGAAGAAGAGGCAGGAGGATTTCCATGATCCCGGCCATGTTGGCGAACCGTTCGACGATCCACTGCGTTGTGGGGGCGTAAATCCCTTCGGCCTGATCCGTGCACAGAACGAGCGCGCCAGGTCTCGCTTCTTCGGGGCAGAAGAATTCGTAGAGGAAAAGGTCATACTTGTCCGGATTGAACGACAGGAAGCCGTTCCATTTCGTAAGACCGGACATGAAGAAAACGCGCGCCACTGCGAGGCGGGCCAAGAGCAGCGCAGCAGGCTCCGCGAGGCTGGCTTTCGATGCCGCCCACGCATAGCCGGATCGGGCACGGTCAAGAAGTGTCATTGGGAGTCCCCCGAAGTCAGGTTGATGTCTGTTACAAGTCCTGCAGAAAATACTGCCGCGATCAGGGCCGGAAGATCTTCTCCCGGTGCCCGGGCGAGTGCCTGCGCGCTCGCTGCGCCGAGTGTTTCATTATTTTGAAGTACACTGAGAAATATTGCGAACGGGTCTGGAAGGGGCCGTGCGACAACCTCATGCTCGGGTCTCCAGAACAGGACCCAAGACGGCTCGTGAATGAGGGTACGGGGCGTGCTGGTGAACGCTTCGTCGGAGGCCTCGATCCACAATTCCCACAAATCCCAGTGAGTGCTGACCAGCGCGAGACTCGGATGGAAGACGATTTGGGCAGAGAGCAAAGTCTCGTCGCTCAGACTCTGCAGCCCCGAGGGGGCGATCGGTGTGCCGTCCGCCGCAAGATGAGCTTTGAGCCACGCACGGTCCAGCCGGGCAAAATCACCGAGCCAGGGTATTCCATGCTCCTTGGCCGAGGCATCGATAAATTCTGGCAGATCGTGTCCATATCCGACAAGGCTGTGCTCGATCGGCGGATGCTGGTCGATAAACGCGTGTGCCAGCCCTCGAAAAAATGAGTCCCCAACGACGCGCGCAACCCGTTGGTAGTTTGACTTCAGAGCGTCAGTGCATGCGGACATGCCGGAATTGCGATAGACCATCGCGCGCTGTCCAGGCTCCCGGCGCCCGACCATGAGCCAGGCCAGATCGGCCGGCTGAGCGCCGCGACTTGCGAGGCCTGAAAGAAGGAAGATGTGTTGTTCAAGCGGCGTCATGGTCATGCCGCCGCGTTGCGTCGATGAATGACTCCGCGCGATTTCTTTCGCTGAGAAGTTCTTCAAAGGTGGGAATGTTCGCGTCCCGCTCAATAAGAACCGGGCGCGGCCCCCAATGTGCAAGCGCATGTTTAAGGAGATGCCAGACGCCGCCGCTAACGGGCTCGCCATGGCTGTCGATCAGAAAACGGTCGCCAAGCACAGGGTCTGGTGAGTGACCGGCGATATGGATTTCGCCGACGAGATCTGACGGGATTTCCCGAATGTATGCGTAGGGATCGATCCCTGTATTGGCAGCACTTACCCAGACGTTGTTGAGATCCATCAAAAGCCCGCAGCCCGATACGCGGGCAACTTCAACCAGAAACCCTGGCTCGTCGATCTCACTCGAAAAGTGCAGGTAGTTTGTCGGGTTCTCGATCAGGATTCGGCGACCGATCGCTTCCTGGAATGCGTCGATTCTTATTGTGAGGTGGCGCTGCGCTTCCTGCGTTCGAGGAAGGGGCAGCAGGTCCGCAAAGTACCGTCCATCATTGGCAGAGAATGTGGCATGCTCCGAGACTTGGGCAGGCTGATACCTTTCAATTAGGCGGCGCAGGGCAGTCAGGTGATTCTTGTTAAATTCATCCAGCCCGCCGAGAGAGGCGCCCACGCCATGAAAGCTGAGGGGATGCCGGTCGCGGATTGCTTCGAGCCAGGCAAGCCGCGGGCCGCCTTCTACCATATAGTTTTCTGGGTGAACCTCGAACCACAGCCCGTCGTTTCCGGTCTCAAGCGCGGCCCGATAGTGCTCAGGCTTCAAGCCGAGACCTGCGTGGAGGGGAAGGGACGGTAAGAGGGACATTGCTGTGGTCCGAGGAACCCTTGATCGATCAGGCGGGGTTGCTGCGATCAAGCTCATTGAGCGAAGCGGGCCCAGCCGGGGTCTGGATGAATTCGCAAGCGCCCTTCGGAGCATAGGTCCAGGCATTTCCCTGGAAGTCGACCGTCGACGTTCCTTCGCAGCTCGTGCCTTTGCCGGCTTTGCAGTCGTTTTCGCCGGCGAGGGCGATGCCGTAGCACTTGTCTTTGCGGCCCGAGAGGCGCTCTCCGCCCTGCCATGAGGCGAATGCCGCCTGGACTTCAGTAGGGGCGCTCTGGGCAATCGTCAGCTGCGAATTCGGCTTCGCATAAGCTGCGCCGCTCGCGGCAGCTGCAAGCGTCAAGCCGGCCAGGATTGATTTGGCGATGAAGGTGTTCTGGGACATGGGAGGTTTCCTCTGGTGTTGATTGTCCGGTCCCGCATGGAGTTGGCGGAACACATTTTGGGTAATTGATCTTTCGCCCATTCAGAACTCACGAACCTGTGACACTGTTCACGAAGCCGCGATTAATGACTAGTGAGTCAAAAAAAGAAAATGTTAAGTCGGCGGACAGTTCGTATCAAACCTGGTTGCTCATTGTGGGAGTGAAATGATGGCAAACTTTCCGTCGCTAAGTGAGGAGGCGCATCTGAGAGATTTCTTTCATCAATTTCAGAGGGGCGTTTCATCGCTACTGCAGCTTCACGACGATATACTCCGAAAAAATAGCGAACTATCGGTCGCGGACCGCGAGTTGATCGCAGCCTGGGTTTCCGGGCTCAATCAATGCCGCTTCTGCTTTGGGGCGCACCGTGTGATGGCGCATGCGTTTGGAATCAGCACGGATCTGATCGACGCACTATTTGCGGACTTTGAGGCAGCGCCTGTCCGGCCGGAGCTAAAGGCAATGCTGCGATATGCGCGGAAGCTCACATTGGAACCTGAGCGTATTGTGAAAGCTGACGCGCAGGCGCTGTTTGAACATGGGTTGAGCGAGAATGCGGTCTATGACCTGGTGCTGGTCGTTTCACTCTATGCCTTCATGAGCCGCCTCGTTCAGGCAGCAGGCATCATTCCGGGGGCAGAATATGAGGCGCCGGACGACGCCGCTCTGGAGCAGCGCCGGCAAGGCGGTTATGTTGCCTGGGGGATCCGGGAGGGCTTCATTGAGAATTGAGACAATTCTGAATGTCCAATTCTTGACTGGACAGTAAACAATAACCATCTGCGCTTCTCAAAGATAGGAGAATGTCATGGTTGGTTTTACGGTTCACAGCATTGAGTCGGCGCCTGCAGCGTCCAAGCCGCTTCTTGAAAGCTCTGCAAAGTCCTTCGGGCGGGTTCCGAACCTTCATGGCGTGATGGCTGAAAGTCCCGAGCATCTTGAGGCTTACAAGACACTCCATGCACTGTTTGAGCGCACCAGTCTGAGCAAGGATGAACGCAACGTAGTCTGGATGACGATAAATGTCGAAAACGCCTGTCACTATTGCGTTCCAGCGCACACGGCGATTGCCCTGATGCAAGGTGTTGATGGCGAGACGGTTGATGCGCTTCGCTCAGGTGCGCCACTGAAGGACCCGCGGCTTGAAGCGCTCCGGCAGTTTACACTCGCGCTTGTTCGTCAGCGCGGACAGCTCAGCGAGATCCAGGTGGCACAGTTCATCGATGCAGGATTCACACAGCGTCATGTGTTGGATGTGCTGTTGGGATTAGCTCAGAAGACCCTCTCAAACTACGCAAATCACCTAGCAGACACGCCGGTGGATGAAGCTTTTGCGAAGTTTGAATGGCATCCTTCGGCCTGACTTCGAGGTAATTCTGGCACTCATCTGTCGCCTGACAGGAGTTGGCACTTGCCTTCCGGGTTCAGGGGGCACATTTACCGACTATGGCAGGCAGACCGAGAATATTTGACCGCGACACAGCGCTGGACGCATTTGTAGATGTGTTCTGGACCCACGGTTATGCGGGAGCTGATGTCGATAAATTACAGGAAGCGGCAGGTATATTGCGCGGAAGCTTTTATCGGGCGTTCCGTGATAAGCCGAGCGCCTTTAAGGAAGCCTTTGACAGGTACCTTGGTCATGTCTTGATGCCGCGCCTGGGCATGCTGGAGCGCTCTGATGCGGAGGCGTTGCCTGAGTTCCTGCGCGTAGTCGGCGGGTTTGTTGCGTCCCAGGGCGATCGAGGCTGCTTTTTCTCTGAAACTCTTCTCAACGTGTCTGACCTGGATGGTCAGGTAAGGCCTGCGGTGATGAAGGCTCGATCGCTTTTGAAGAGAAAGCTCAAGAGGCTTGCCCGAGGTGATGCTGGATTGGCAAACTTTGTTTTCGCCTCGGCACTTGGCTTGCACGGCCTCGCGCGCTCTGGAGCTACAAAGAGCGAGATTCGTCAGGCGGCAAATGAGGCAGCTGAGACTATCGCGATGCGCCTCGCTTAACGCATCCCTGTTCGAACATCCCAAACCGACTAGCACTTTGAGGCCGGCACTCGAACTTGTAGCGCTCGTGGATTGCTATTTCGCTGATGCTGACGCCATCGAGCGCCCACAACACGTTGTGTTTCCAATTTGGGATACATTATGGATACAAAGTGGGATACAAATCGAAGGTGCGGCTCGATTAAAGCATTGAAAATGCTGAAATAGAAGGCAGGTTTCGACGCGCGTCACTCGCGCCATTCCTTGCGGAATGAAAACCTCCTAACTCCTTGAAAAACTTGAACTTAAGGCGCTCTCAGGGAGTGCTTTCGGGTTCGACGCCGCTTGTTGCACTACAGTTTGCACTACGGATTGCATACTTTTTGCACTACAATTCACGATGAAACAGAATGGTCTTGGATTAAGATATCTAAAGTCTCGCGGTGGCTGGTGGCATTACCAGAGACGCGTGCCGAGCCGCTTCGAAAGCGTTGATAATCGGGGCCTGATTCAGGTCGCCTTGCGGACCCAGTCCCTCGAGATTGCGATGATGCGGCGCGACGCGCTTGCAGAGGCCGATGGTGCCTTGTGGAACGCGCGCAGTCTTGAGCTGACAGGTGGTGACCAGCAGCAATCGAGCTGGCGCGCGGCCGACAATCGCCACCGCAGCGCTGTCGCCCGGGCCCTTGCTCAGGGCTTCGTTTACAGGCCCGTTGAAGAGATTGCGGCGCTCCCGGATGTCGAAGAGATCATTGCGCGCCTGAAGGCCGCCGATTTCGGCAAAGCACCGACCGAGGCCAGGGCAGAAGCCTTGCTCGGGGGCGTTCCGGCGCCCGTCGACAAGACCACGGTTTCAGAAGCCTTCGAACTCTATGTTTCAAAGATCGCTTTTGACGATCAGTACAACAAGTCACAGGCGCAGCGCGAAGCCTGGGAGAAGACAAAACGCACCTCCATCGACTACTTCATCGCACATGCCGGTGATATCCCGCTGACGGATATCAGCCGGGAAGTGGCGACGAGCTACCGCGACTGGTGGCAGTCGCGCATGCTGCCGCAGAAAGACGGCTCCAAGCCTGCCACGCCAAACACAGCGAACCGGCATGTGGGTAATATCCGGTCCCTCTGTCAGCGCTACTTCAAGTATCGCGGCGTCGACGATGTTGAAGATCCGTTCCGAGGGTTCTTCTTCGCGGGCAAGTCCACGGCAAAGCGCGCTTCTTTCAGCGACGACTTTGTAAGGTCGAGAATCCTGGTTCCCGGCGTCTTCGATGGCCTCAGGTTGGAACTCCGCGTCATCATCTATCTTCTTATCGAAACCGGCGCGCGGCTCAGCGAGATCGTGAACCTCCGACCCCAGGATATCCGGCTTGAGCACGATGTGCCGCACATCTTCATCCGTGCGGAGCAGAACCGCGAGCTCAAGACGGACGATTCAGAACGTGAGATACCCCTCGTCGGTGTTGCACATCCAGCTATGCAACTGTGCCCGAAGGGCTTTGACCACTATTATGATCGAAGTACGTTAGTGTCTGCCAACCTCATGAAGGCGTTCAAGCAGCGCAATCTTCTGCCTACGCCGGATCACGTGATCTATTCGCTGCGGCATTCATTTGAAGACCGGATGCTCGAAGGCGGACTGGACTACGGGCTTCGCTGCGCGCTGATGGGGCACAAGAATAATCGCCCCGAATACGGGCAAGGTGGCTCGCTGGCGTATCGGAAAGAGCAGCTCCTGAGGATCGCACACCCGTTTGATCCGCTCGTATTCGCGAATTCAAGCACATGGAAGCGATAGGAATGTAGTGAACGCTCCGGTTTGGCCATAGCTGCCCTCTCCAGAGCTTCACGCATCCTCGCCGAGTTTGCGCTTAGTCGAGCTTCAGGAAGTACCTTGTGGATTTGAGTTCCCCCTGCCGGACAAGCGCGCCTTTGGCGACCATGTCGACAAGGTCGCGCGTCGCGGTGGCGGTCGGGGCACTAGTGATCGTCATGTAATTCTTCGCGCTGAGCCCGCCCTTGAAGCCGTCAATGCCTTCGGCGAACATGCGGAGCAACGCTTTCTCCTGCCGCGGGTTCAGCTGCCCTGCGAGCCGGTCGAAGAGGCGGGTCTTGGCGAGCATGAATTCAACCTGCTTCAGGCTTCGGTCCTGCGCCTCAAGTGCGATGTCCGCAAACCAGCTGAGCCAGCGATCCGCGTTCAGGGTTGAACTCGCGAGCTCCAGTTCGCGGTAATAGTCTTTGCGGTGGCGCAGCAGGGCGCCGGCAAGGGATGTGAAGACAGGCCGCTGCCGCCCTTGCGCAAGCGCCTTTTCCGAGATGGCGCGGCCGATGCGTCCATTGCCGTCTTCATACGGATGGATGCACTCAAACCAGAGATGGGCAAGTCCTGCCCGCTCGATCGGAAGCAGCGGCGCCTCGCCGGTTGGCGCGGTCTGGTTAAACCAAGTGATGAACGCAGCCATATGGCCGGGAACGGCGCTTGAAGGCGGCGCCTCATAGTGAACCTTTGGCGCATAGGAAGCGCCCGATATGATCTGCATCGGTTCTTCATGCTGGCGATAGCCGCCGAGGCTCTTCAGGTCAGTGCGGCCGCTGAGCATCTCCCCGTGCCAACGATGCAGCATCTCGTCCGACAGCGGTTCACCTGTTGTCTGCAGCAGGTCGACCATCATGTCCGCGATCCCGCTCTCGGCGGGGCGGGCGGATGTTCGGGCGGCCTTCAGTCCGAGAGCGCGCTGGATAGAGGACTGCACACTTGCCCGGTCCAGTGTTTCCCCCTCAATCTGAGAGGTATCAATCGCTTCCAGGCTCATGACGGAAATGCCGAGCTCGATCCGGTCTTCATCGGAAATATGACGAGATGTGCCGATCAGGAGGCCGGCCTGCTCCAGAAAACGGGCCTCGCGGGCAGCGAGTTTCTGCCGGTCCCGGGTGAAGTCCGGCCAGCCGCGAAGTTGCCAGTTCCAGGTCATGATCGATAAGGCTCTGCCATTTAGATCACATTATGCGGGAAAAGTGATTAATAAAAGGGTGTTTTATCGATCATTTCCGGCAATAAAGGACTGGAGGAGTGTCTGGGGGCAGTTGAAGGACCGAAGGGTGTGGTCTCCAAGGCGGACACACCGCTTCCCGCCTAATTGCCGTGTGAATTCCCAATTCCGTCGCCATTCAGCCTGCGGGCCAGTCTTGGGTCCTTTGTGGGCCTTCCCCGAACAGGTCGAGACCGGCTGAGCCGCGCCATGACCCTTGATCTTCTTTTGCTGCGTTCCGTCAGTTCTGTTTCCAGGCGCTCGAAGATGGGCCAATAGGTGTAGCCATAAAGATCAATGATCTTTGCGGCGATGCCAAGGGCTTCTTCGAGATCCTGGTCGCTGACAGACATGCTGTTGCTTATTTGGGCCGGTTCCAGACCATGACGCCGGTGCCTTCCTTTGCATTTTCGAAAAAGGCGGCGCGCATCGGCTGCGCGAAACTTGGATCATCGAGTTTCACAGCGAGGTAAGGCGTCTCACCGTCCTTGGAATCCTGGCGCCACGCCGCGCCAAGTTCGGCCCCGCCAGCATAGAGCCGGAAGTCGGGTGCGCCATTTGCCTTTTCCTTGTTTGGAACAAGCTGTGCTTTGACATTGATAGTCATGGTACGGATGGTCCCGGTCCAGGCTCCGTCCTTCAGGGTGAATGCGCCGATCTGTGCCATGGGTCAGTCTCCTTTGCTGGCAGGGGTGGGCCGGGCCTTCCGGGCCCGTCTGAACCCGGCGTCTGAGGCCAGGAACATGTCGATCATGGCAGCGGCGAGCGTTTCGCTACGCTCAGCTTCGCCATACGTCTCTTGGTAGATCGCTGCATAATCCTGCAGCGCGGCGGCGGTTTCAGGATCAAGTGCGAGGGTAAGCCGGACCGGTGTGCGGTCAGCAAGTTTTCCAAGGCGGAGGTTCATGGGGCTGTCTCCTGATAGGGGCGAAGGACGATGTCTTTCGTCGCGATGACACGGACCGGCCAGCCTGGACGGATGGTGATCGACGGCTGGACGCTAAGGCTTCGATCAATGGCCCGCTGCCCGGCTTCGTTGATCGTGTCGGTTGTTCCGCGACGGATCGCACGTTCGATGTCGCCGTCGTCGCCTGGCCCGAGTTCAGCGCCGATGCCGAGCAGGGTGGCGAGACCGGCCGCTGCGAACACTTTGTCCCAGTGGTGATCGGTCCGGTCTTTCAGGCCGGCATAACCGGACGCGTCGCTGCCCGGTTCAGAGATCGTGATTGAGCTGCCATCGGGCATCAGGATCCGGTCCCAGACGATGAGTGCGCGGTCCTGGCCGAACGAGACCTCAGACTGGTAGCGACCTAACAAGCGGCTTCCCTGCGGGATAAGCAGGTGCTGGCCTCGGACGGTGTCGTAGACGTTCTGCGTGACCTGCGCGATCACGGTGCCGGGCAGATCGGAGTTGATACCGGTAATCAGGCTCGCGGGGATGAGCGAGCCTGCCATCAGCTGGTAAGGGGACAGTGGGTCCTGCACCCGGTCGGGATTGTAGACCGGGCTGGAGGCCGGCTCACGGGCAAACGCGGCCTTTCGGGTCTGGAAGTTCGGGTCTGGCTCGGGGCTGATAGTGCCGGTCGGGGATTGCCGGTTAAGCGCAATGAGCTCCGATGCCAGGTCGAAGCCGGAATCCGGCGTGCGCTGCGCGGAAGTTGTCGGCGCCGCGGCGGCGCCGAGACGGAACATAATCGGGGCGCGGGCAGCCTCTTCTGCTCTGGCGGCTTCTTCGAGCCGTGTACTGCGCGCCGCCTGGTCCTCCGGCCGCGTCCGGAAGTCCGTCCGGTATTCGGTCTGGAATTCCGGTTCGATGCCATAGGCCTGCTCGGTAGCGAGAATGGTTGAGCCGAGATCACCCGACAGCGGCGCCCCGAGCACCGGCACATCCGCAAGCGCCGTATAGTTTGCCGGCAGCGCCGAGAACCCGTCGGGCTTGCGCTTGCCGGCGGTGACGAGCTCTTCCTGTTGGACCGGTTTTGCAGGGCTCGGCGGCGCGAGTGCAATCGAGGTTGCCGCAAAGAGGCCAAGCGCGCCGAGGCCTGCACCGGCCATCAGCAGTTTGCGGTTGATCCGTGTGGCGGGCTTCGGCGCCGAG
>DNFL01000082.1:12985-13174 GCA_003486945.1 Hyphomonas sp.
CTGCTGGGCAGCTTCCTTGAACGGGGGAGGCTCGGTCATCGGCTCAGCCCCCGAACCAACGCGGCCTTTGCGCCGCGCTGACTTTCGAAATCCGAACGACTGTCTGGGGCCGAATGCCATGACGCAGCTCGGCGGCGCCAAAGAGTCGGTCGACAATGTAGTAGTTGCCGCGGACCCGGTAGTTGACGA
>DNFL01000364.1 GCA_003486945.1 Hyphomonas sp.
GATGCCGAAGATATCGTCGTCGAGGCCATGCGCGATCTCGCCCGTTGGCTCTACCGGCAACTAGAGCAAGAATACGAGTGCCAGACCTCAGACGAGGTCGTGGATGAGAATATCGAAGCGAACGGGTACACGTTTACGGAAGCGGGGCGGCGGTTCGGATGATGGCATTTTCGCTCCGCCAGACCATTCCCGGAAGCGGGCACCCCGCACCGATGCCTTGATCAGCTGACATGTTCGGTGTTTCTGGCTTCATGCTTCAACGAACGCCGGTTCCGATTTCCAAAGCCCAGGCGCGGCAACTCTGGTTGCGGGCGCAAAGGCTTGATCAACGCGCTCCGTTTGGCGCCGGACCGCAGGCAACGCGGACGGCGGTCGAACATCTTGGCTATGTCCAGATCGACACGATCCATGTGATCGAACGCTGCCATCATCATATCCTGTATTCTCGGATCCCCGAGTATCGACGCAGCGATCTCCATCAGGCGCAGTCAGCGGATAAATCCGTCTTCGAATACTGGACCCATGCGCTGTCCTATGTGCCCACTGAGGACTTTCGGTTTTTCATTCCCGCCATGCGGCAGGACTGGGAGAGCCGGTACGCCTCGGTCACGCCGGTAGATCTGCGCAGGATGCTGGCCCGCATCGAGGAGAGCGGCGCGCTCACGATCCGGGACATCGACGATGACATGCTCGTCGAGAAGAACCATGCATGGGCCAGCCGAAAACCTTCCAAACGCGCCCTGCAACTGGCGTTCTACAAGGGGCTGCTGACGATCAGCGCCCGCGACGGCATGCTGAAAAGCTACGAGTTGACCCATCGCCATTTTGGCTGGGAAAAGCCGCCGAGGCCGGCAACGGAAAGCGAAATCCTGAACTACATGCTGGATCGCGCTTTGCGCGCGCAAGGCTTCGTCAGCCTCGATTCCATCTGCCATCTCGATGCACCCCGCAAGGCGGCGATGCGGCGCGTGATCGAGGCACGGATGAAACGCAGGGACCTCGTTGCTGTCGCCCTTGAGGGGGCCGGCAAGATCGAGCATTGGGCCGCGCCGGCGGTGGTGGAGGCGCCAGCCGCGCCTGCGAGTGCGCTGGTCCACGTTCTCTCACCATTCGATCCGCTCATCATCCAGCGCAAACGTCTCAACCTCGTCTTCGACTATGATCACCGTTTCGAAGCCTATGTGCCGAAGGAGAAGCGGCTGTTCGGCTATTTCACCCTTCCGGTTCTGGTCGGCGACGAGATTGTCGCTGCTATCGATCTCAAGACCGAACGCGCTGCAGAGAAGCTGCGCATCCAGCAATGGTCCTGGGTCGGGCGCGGTTCACAAGACGCGCACCAGCGCCAGATCGAGGAAGAACTCCATCGCTTCGAGAAGTTCCAGCTCGGATCCTGAATTTGTTGTTCAATGCCTGCCTTGCGCCCGCAATGCGGTCGCTGAGCCGACCGCATTGGAAGCATAAAAGCGGACATTCCTCTGAGCGCGTGATGTGATGGCAATGAGATGGGTTACTGCAGATCGCCATGGACTGCCTCCGTTGCTCCCAACGCAGCCAGCACCTCGGCAGTCGGCCTGACATTGCCCCTCGGACCTACTTCTGGCGCGTCGTTTCTGTTTGGAATTGTTCAAATGTCGAAAACGACCGATGCCCCTTCGAGGCTTTGGACTTGGCGATGCGAGTTCTGCTGATCCGCCCCTGCAGAAACAGACAGAGATCAGGAAACCAGTCCATGGACACTGCCCGCCACGGTACGCGGAATTTGGACTCGATGTTCTTGCTGATCGCACCGTAATTGAACTTGGTTGACCGTGACGGCTCCTTTGATGCGAATTCGTTGTAGCGATTGATGAGATACTGGATGTAGCGGCTCTCGTTTCCGCTTGCCCCGATCGTTCCCTCTGCGGCCCGAAAAGTCGGCCTCTTACTCGCACTCCTGATGTTGATTACGCCGGCAACGATCGCTCCTGGACTGGAGACCACAACGTTGCCTGTGTTGTTATGCACATCAACCTGCGGCATCGCGTTCAGCAGCAGCTGAGCGAAAATGCCATCCGTTTCGCGCTCGGCGCGACCGCACTTCTGTTCCTGAACGGTCTTCATCCGCTCGATTACATTGACTGAATAGAGCGCTGCCTTCGCATCGACGATCTTGTGGTGCTGGCCACAGAGCAGAATGAGGTTCTTGTATCCTTGCCGGTCGGTCTCCGTCTGCGTTCCGTCGAACCTGGCACCGCCGGGCTTCTGCGCCCGAATATGGCAAATCTCCCCTGTTATCGTGCCGCCTGGCTCAACTAGCGGTGACCGACACTCAGGGAATGCGCACATGTTTCCCGACATGGCGAACAGACGTCGGATGGTCTTCTCGGTCGGTCGAGACAAACAGATTGCCCTTTCGTGAATCACATCCCGGCGCGGTAATTTTACGAATCTGCGGATCCGTACCGGGCATAGTACGTCGGCCAAAGACATCGGGGAACAACCTCAGGGCTATCCGGCCAGTGAGGCTTTCCGGGTCGTCCTGCGGTGTCGTTAGCGCTATCATAAGCTTGCTCTGGACACTCCTGATCGCCAACACGTCGCCGCGGTTGCAGCGCTCGGCAAAGCGGCGGATCAGGCGGGCGAAGCGATGACGTCGCTCGATACCGAGAAATGTGTTCAGCAGCTCCGTCAGGTTCATTTGCCGCGATCCCACCGGTCGACCATTGACCAGTGAAAGGAGACAATTGATCAGCTCAACCGC
>DNFL01000125.1:0-422 GCA_003486945.1 Hyphomonas sp.
CGGAGACAAGGGTGTCCGGAGACTTAATTCAGCCGGGCAGTAACTGCCAGTGCGCGCACTCAGATTAAGCGCGGGCAGCTTTCTTGCGGGCGAGACGGGCTTTCTTCGTGTTACCGAAAACCCGCACCTTTGCGCGCTTGGCCAGGTTGCTGGTCCATTTGGCATTGCGCCGCTTCACGCGGGGCTTCTTGCCGGCATCCAGAACGCTGTTCGGGGACTTGCTCATGTCGGGGTCTCCTTAAGCGAGCGCTGCTTTGGCCTGGGCGACGAGGGCGCCGAAGGCTTCCGGCTCGCGCACGGCGAGGTCGGCCATGACCTTGCGGTCAACTTCCACACCGGCCTTGGTCAGGCCGTTGATGAAAGTCGAGTAGGTCAGCTTGTCGTCATGGATGCGGACAGCGGCGTTGATGCGCTGGATCCAG
>DNFL01000125.1:649-974 GCA_003486945.1 Hyphomonas sp.
ATGCGCTGGATCCAGAGCGAGCGGTATTCGCGTTTCTTCACCTTGCGGCCGACATAGGCGTACTCGCCGGCTTTCCAGACGGCGGCGTGGGCGTTGGTGAAAGTATTCTTGCGGCGGCCACGAAAGCCCTTTGCGGCTTTCAGGATTTTCTTGTGGCGGGCGTGTGCGGGCACTTTGGCGCGTGAACGGGGCATCGGGGCCTCCTGCTAGTTCTGCTTAAAGATCAATGAGTTAGAAGTTACAGGCCGTAAGGCAGGTACTTCTTGACGCGGGCTTCGTCCGCCTTCGCACCGACGGTCGTGCCGCGGTTCTGACGGATGTATTT
>DNFL01000125.1:1027-6960 GCA_003486945.1 Hyphomonas sp.
GGCGATGCGGATGGTGTTCTTGCGGCGACCGCGATAGCCCTTGGCCTGGTCGAGAATCCGCTTGTGCTTGGCGCGGGTGGTAACACCGCGTTTGATGCGAGGCATAGTTTATCTCCTGAATCGAAACCGGCGTCAGCCCAGCCCGTAGGGGGCCCATTTCTTCACGTGCGCAACGTCGGCGTCGCTGAGCACGGAAGTGCCGCGGTTCTGGCGGATATACTTCGCATTGTGGCTGATCAGGCGGTGGCGCTTGCCGGCGACGCCGTGCTTCAGCTTGCCTGTCGCGGTGATCTTGAAGCGCTTTGCAGCGGCCTTCTTGGTCTTCATCTTCGGCATGTTTTTCTCCTCAAACTGTAGAGCTCACACCAGATCTGGCGGCCCGATATTCGCGGACAAAGGGGCAATGCCGTCGCCCCGGTTGTCGGCAAGTGGCGGCTTATGAAGGAGGCGCGGGCAAGAATCAAGGGGGACGATGAGTTGCGGGTCGCGCGCCCTGTTTGCCTTTCGAAGCCAGTCCAGAAACCGTCCATAAAACGCGCGTGGAGCAATGGACTGTTTTCGCCTCTGAGGCGAGTTTTTCAGGTGCAGGAGAATTTTTGCGATTGTTCACTCATTTTTGAAAGCTGAGAGCCGGAGGTTTGAGGTTGGAGGCTTGCGGCGTGGGGTGGGCGGAGGCTTCGGAGGGGGAACATTGAGGGTGCGTAGGCATTGGGATGGCGTACGTTTGGGGAGGGCTGCGATGCGGCGCTGCATGAAGAACTGGGTGACGCCGACATAGACCAGCATCAGGCCAAGGTCGGCGAACAGGATGACGAAGAGCCAACGCATGAAGAAGTCCATTTGATCAGGACGCTTCCTGTGTATAGGATTTCGCGATTGCCTCGGCGATCTTGCGCGCCTGTTTCTCGCCGCCATGGCTGTCGAAAATCCAGACCGCGATGCGCACACCGCTCTTGTGCTCCACGGCATAGAAGCGGCCGGGCTTGTCATAGACCCTCAGTGTACCCACCATATGGATGGACAACACGCCGGAAATCTCCGGGCCGGATGGGCCGTCGCGCCGCGCGACCGGAAGCTTCGTGTCTTCCTTGCCATACCAGCGGCCTTCGGTCTCGTCTGCAACCGACCAGCGGTTCGTCAGCATCGCGCGAGAGGCGGAGACGAACTTGTCGAGGCTGGCATGCCTGTCGGCGCGCGCCACCGCGATCATGCCGTCGCATTCGGATGTGCCGGAGAGCATGGATCGGTGATTGCGATAGGCCGTGATGCCGCCGGTGTCGCGCCAGCGATAGTTTCCTTCGGCGATGGCCTCATAGCGCGCAGGCAGCGCCACCTGCCCTCCCCCGGGAAGGTCAGCGCGAACGGCGCGCACCCCGAAGGCAAGCAGGGGCAGGAGCGCCATCAGAAGTATCCCCGGAAACAGGAAGGATTTCAGCATGGCGCAGGCATGCCGCGGCGCGCGGGCGGGCGCAAGCGGGGGCCGGGATCAGGGCTGGCCGGTCTTGAGGTTGAAGGTGGCGTCAACGCGGCCGGGGCCGGCGGCAGATTTCGAACTCCACGTGATTTCGGTGGCGGTCAGCGTGACTTCCTCGACCTGCTTGCCAGCGATGGTCTGGCTGGAGGCAGACGTGACGGTGACATTCTTCAGTGTCACCAGGAGGTCACCATACTCGATGACTGCGTCCTTCTGCACCTTCCCGGTGAGGGCGGCCTGGCGGATATGCGGCGTGGTGCTGTCGATGGCCTTGGTGATGACGACCGGGCGCACCTGCACCTTGCCGGCACGGGCCGTGCCGGCGCCCGAAGATGCGGAGGTGGGCACATCGATGCCTTCAGCGAGGCTTTCGATGGTGATCCAGTCCTTGTGTTTGGCGTCCGTGGATTCGCCCTTGATATCGCCGAGCTTCAGGTAGCCGGCGGCAAAGGCGGGCATGGCTGCCGCGAAAAGGGCAACAAACAGGGCGATCAGTGTCTTGCGGAACATGGGTTTCTCCTCCCCTGCCCGCATGCGGCCGGATTGTCCGTGTCCGGATGCGGATCTGGCGGGAAGATGCCACTGGCAGGGCCTGGCGGCAAGCACAGCCTGAAACGACAGCAGGCGGAGCTTTGGGGCTCCGCCTGCATCGTGTATTTCTGTGACAGGGCCTCAGCGCGGGGCGAGGACCATGGTCATCTGCTTGCCTTCAAGCTTGGGTTCGAGTTCGACCTTGGCGGTGGTCTCGAAATCCTTTTTCATCTTCTCGAGCAGCTCCATGCCGAGATGCTGGTGGGCCATCTCGCGGCCGCGGAAGCGCAGCGTGATCTTCACCTTGTCGCCCTCTTCAAAGAAGCGGGTGATGGCGCGCGCCTTCACTTCGTAATCGTGCGTGTCGATGTTCGGCCGGATCTTGATCTCTTTGAGCTCCGAAGATTTCTGCTTCTTCTTCGCAGCAGCCTTTTTCTTGCGCTCCTCGAAGCGCACCTTTCCATAGTCGAGAATCTTCACGACCGGCACTTCCTGGCCGGCGGAGACTTCCACGAGGTCCATGGCGGCCTCACGCGCCGCTTCCAGCGCTGCCCCGATGGGCATGACGCCCTGCTTCTCACCATTCTCGTCGATGAGCAGCACCTTCGCGGCGCGGATCTCTTCATTGATGCGAGGGCCGGTCTGTTTCTTTACGGGCGCTTCGGCTTCAGGTCTGCGAGCTATGGCAAGTCTCCTTCTCGGATTGTTTCAGGGTCGCAGGAATATGCCCGTATTTGCGGGCTCCGGCAAGCGCGGGGGCCTAATCGGGACCGGCAGGCGGGTCAAGCGGGATCAATGCGGAGGGCTGCCTTGCCCTTGCGGGAAAGCTGGGCCTAACTGGAAATCAGATGGAAGGACACGGGGTGCGGGTATGAGACTGGCGGCGATGATGGCGGGGCTGTGCCTGTTGATGGCGGGGGCGGCAATGGCGCAGGGGAAGGCTGAGCCGCCGAAGACGCTGGAACAGGCGGTGGCGGGCATGGAGGCGCGGCCGGGCTTCCTGGACCTCTATGCGGAAACCGGGACCGGCAAGGTGTTTGCCGCCCTGCCCGCGCCGGATGGCGAGGGGGTCAGCGTGCGGTTCATCTATGCGACCGGGCTGACGGCGGGGCTGGGCTCGAACCCGGTCGGGCTGGACCGAGGGTATGCGTCCTCGGGCGAAATCGTGCGGTTCCGCCGGGTGGGCGACAAGGTGATCGCCGAGATGGAGAACTGGCGCTATCGGGCAACGTCCGGGCGGGCGGAGGAAGTGAAATCGGTGCAGCAGAGCTTTGCATCGTCTTTCCTCTGGTCGACGGGGATCGAGGCGAAGGGGGCGGACGGGCGGTTGCTGATCGACCTGTCGGGCTTCCTGGCGCGGGATGCGTTTGACCTCGCCTCGTCGCTGAAGTTCGGGCGCGATGCGGCCGACTACCGGCTGGCGGCGGACCGGTCGATGCCGGATGCGGCGAGCGTGCTGTCCTTCCCGGACAACTCTGAAATCGACGCATTCCTGACCTTCGACACATCCCGGCCGAATGCCGAGACGCGGGCGACGGCGGCGGATGGGCGTTCCGTGACGCTGGTGTTGCACCACTCCTTCGTGCGCCTGCCGGATGATGGCTATACGCCGCGGATGTTTGATCAGCGTACGGCCAATATCGGCATGGGGTTCTATGATTTCTCCGCGCCGCTGGGCGAGCAGATCGTGCAGCGTCAGTCGCGCCGCTTCCGGCTGGAGAAGACGGAGCCGGGTGCAGCCTTCTCGGGCGTGAAGAAGCCGATCGTGTTCTATGTCGACAATGGCGCGCCGGAGGAAATCCGTGATGCGCTGATCGAAGGGGCGAGCTGGTGGGCGAAAGGGTTTGAGGCGGCGGGCTTCAAGGATGCCTACTGTGTGGAAGTGCTGCCCGAGGGCGTGCACCCGCTGGACGTGCGATACAACGTGATCAACTGGGTGCATCGGCAGACGCGCGGATGGTCTTATGGCGGCAGCGTGTCGGACCCGCGCACGGGCGAGTTGCTGAAGGCGAATGTCATTCTCGGCTCGCAGCGTGTGCGCCAGGACCGGATGATCTTTGAAGGCCTTGCGGGCGCGGAGGCCACCGGCAGCGGCGGGCCTGATGATCCGATCGGGATTGCGTTGCAGCGCATCCGCCAGCTGTCTGCGCATGAAGTGGGCCATACGCTCGGCTTTGCGCACAACTTTGCCGCGAGCGGCAATGACCGCGCCTCGGTGATGGACTACCCTGCCCCGTGGGTGAGGCCGAAAGCGGGCGGCGGGCTCGACTTTTCGCAGGCCTATGCGAGCGGACTGGGCGCCTGGGACGTGTTCACGGTGAAATGGCTGTACACGGAGTTTCCGGGCGGCGGCGATGATGTTGCAGCGCTCAACGCCATGGTGGCGGAAGCGTATGGCTCAGGCCTTCGGTTCGTCTCGGACGATCATGGCCGGACGAAGGACACGGCCCATCCCTATGCGTCTGTCTGGGACAACGGCGCAGACCCGGTGGCGACGCTGAACGAGACCATGGCGGTGCGCCGGATCGCGCTCGGTAATTTCGGGCTGCGTTCACTGGCTGGCGGCCGGGCGGGGTCTGATCTCAACGCGGTGATCGTGCCGATATATCTCTATCATCGCTACCAGGTGGAAGCCGCGGCGAAGATGATCGGCGGGCTGGATTTCCGCTACACGGTGACGGGCGACGGCGCCCCGCCGGCAGAGCCGGTTTCGCCCGTGCTGCAGAGGCAGGCGCTGGCGGCGCTGATTGCAACGCTGAAACCAGTCGAACTCGACCTGCCGGAACGGGTGCTGAACCTACTGACGCCCGGCGATGTCGGCTATGATGGCGGCGGCGACGCGGCCGAAGTGTTCCCAGGGCGCACCGGGCCGGTGTTCGATCTCGCAGGCGCCGCCGACATTGCAGCAGGCATCACGCTGTCAGCAATCCTTGAGCCTTCGCGGGCCGGGCGGGTGAGCGCCTATGAGCAACGTGTGCCGGGCGCACTGAGCCTGCGCGCGGTGCTGGATGAGATTGACCGGGCCGTGTTTGCACCGGAGAGCGATGCCCGCCTCGCGCCGCTGGCGCGGGTGGTGCAGGCGCGGTTTGTGTCCGAACTGATGGCGCTGTCGCGCGCGGGCGGCGCGACGCCGGAAGTTTCGGCGGTGGCGGACGCGAAGCTCGCCGCGATGCGCGACGCGTTCGGCAAGAAGTGCAAGGGCGAGACAGAGGCCGAACGCCACCATCTTTCAGCCCTCAGTGCACGGATTACCCGGCACCTTGCGGGCGAAGAGGCGGCGACTGCACGGCCCCTGCCCGCCCTGCCGGTGCCGCCCGGCCCGCCCATCGGCGCGATGGGGCAAGTGGAAGACTGCTGGTTCTGCGCGAACTAGCGCGGCAGGACGCCCAGCGCGCGGACGGATTGCCAGACGTCGTCGACGCTCAGTTCCTGCAGGGTCGGGGCGGCGTTGACGATGACCGGTTTGGGGCCGCGGGGAGCAGAATGGTCGGGGTTGCTCTCGGTCAGGGCGAAGAGGGCGATGCCCGGGGCGCCGGCGAGCGTAGCCATGTGCATCGGGCCGGTATCGTTGCCGACCACGAACAGGGCGGTTTCCGCCAGCGTGACGATCTGGAAAAGGTCTGTACGCGTCACAAGGCTTTTGACGCGCGGTTCGCGCCGGACGATTTCGTGGGCGATCTGGCCTTCGGCGGTGCCGCCGATGATGGCGGGCTGGATGCCGGCATCTGCGATGCGCTTGGCGAGGGCGGCGTAATTCTCGACCGGCCAGCGCTTTGCTTCGCGGTGTTCGGAGGCGCCGGGGATGAGCAGCATATAGGGCTGTGACAGGCCGAAATAGGCGGGCGCGAGGCGCGGCGTATTGCCGAGCTTCGGACGCACCCAGCCGAGATCCGGGAACGGCGCGCTGCGGCCAAGCCAGCGACCCTGC
>DNFL01000125.1:7068-19467 GCA_003486945.1 Hyphomonas sp.
GGGGGGGGGGGGTGGCGGGGGTGGCGGGGGGGGGGGGCGCGGGCGGGGGGCGGGGGGGGGGGGCGTTGGGCCGGCCCCGGCCCCCCCCCGGCCGAGACCCGGGACCGGCGCGCGCCGCCCAAGCCAGCGCCCCTGCGGCGCGACCCCCGCGACTTCAAGCTGTTCGGCGAGCCGGTCGATGGAGTGCATTGTGGCGCGGGCCGGGTTGTCGTGGAAGAAGGCGGCTTTCTCGTGATGGCCGGACCAGAGCGGTGCGCGCCCACCGCGCATCAGGGCGGTGAAATAGTTTTTCGTGCGGCCGCTCGTCTGGAAGTCGTAGATGATGTCAAACTTCGCCTTCTTGATGCGCTGGATCAGCGCGGCAGTCGGCTTCAAGCCTTCCGGGCGGCCATCGGTTTCGACGACATCGACATAAGGCAGGAGTTTCGCAAACTCCTCGTAAGGCGGGGTGGTCAGCAGCGTGATGCGGGCGGAGGGGTGGAACTCGCGCACCGCGCGCATGGCACCGAGGGAGAGCACAACATCGCCGAGGGCGCTGAGCTTGATGATCAGCACCTCTTTCGCCTTCGCGCCCGGGTTCACCGGGCTGGCGCTTCTCTTACGCTCGCTCGTCAACAGATCTGATTACCCCTTCTCCAACAAGCGCTTATAGACGCTGAGGGTCGCGGCCTGAAGCCCCCTTTTGGAGAAGTGGCGGATGACATGGGCCCTGCCTTCGCGGCCCATGGAGGCGCGGGCTGTCGGGCCGAGGGACAGGAGGGCCCGGATTCCCCCGGCGAGGGCAATGGCTGAGCCGGGCTCAACCCTTGTGCCGGTGACGTATTCGATGATCGTTTCCCGCCCGCCTCCATGGTCGGAGACGATGACGGGGCGCTCCATGGCCGAAGCCTCGGCGGCGACCCGGCCGAAGGCTTCCGGGCGGATGGACGGGGCAAGGACGACACCGGCGGCGAGATAGGCGGCGGGCATGTCCGTCGCGGAAATGTGCGGCGATATACGCGCAGCGTCGCCGATGCCAAGACGGTCGATCTGGTGCTGGAGTTCGTCGACATAAGCGTCGCGCCCCTGCGCATCGCCGGCGAGAACGAGCACAAGGCCGGCGCGTTCCTCAGGCGGCAGCAGCGACATCGCCTCGATGGCAAGGCCCTGCCCTTTCCAGCGGGTAAGGCGGCCGGGCAAGAGGAGGACGAGGCGCGTATCGCCCGCGAGGCCCCAGAGGGCGCGGATACGCTCGACTTCCGAGGCGGGCACGCGGGCGGGATCGAAGGCTTCGAGGTCAACGCCGCGCGGGATGGTGATGATGCGGGCGGGGTCTGAGTCATGCACCTTGCGGATGTGTTCCGCGATCCATTCGGAATTGGCGATGACGAGATCACCCTTCGCCATGACGGAATTATAGGCGCGCTTCAGGCCGGACGTTCCGGAATAGGCGCCGTGATAGGTGGTGACGAAGGGCACGCCTTCGGCCTTTGCGGCGACCCATGCGCTCCAGGCCGGGGCGCGGGAGCGGGCGTGCACGAGATCGACTTTTTCCTCGCGGATGATCTGGCGCAGGCGGCCTTCGTTGAGCTTGATCGTGACGGGGTTGCGCGACTTGGCATCCATGCGGAAGAGCTCGCCGCCGAGGCGTTCGAACTCCGGCTCCATCCGCCCGCCCTTGCTGGCGAGCAGGGCGCGGCCGCCGGCCTCGATGATGGCTTCGGTGACTTCAAGAACCGTGCGTTCCACGCCGCCGGCAGAGAGTTCCGGCGCGACCTGAAGAATGGTCCGGCCCTTGAGATCCGGGAAATCGCCTAACACGCGGCACGCCTCGACTCGCTTGACAGGCGAGACAGATGGCGGAAGGCAACTGCCATGACAATGGACTATTTCACCTCACCCGAAGGCAGGCGGCTGGCATTTCGCCACACGCGCCCAGCGACAGGTTCGCCGACATTCGTCTGGCTATGCGGGTTCAAGTCGGACATGAGCGGCGGCAAGGCGCAGGCGGTGGAAGCCTGGGCGATTGAGGCGGGGCACGGCGCGCTGCTGTTCGATTATTCCGGGCACGGTCAATCGGAGGGGCGGTTCGAGGACGGGACAATCTCCGCCTGGCGGGAGGACATGCTCGCGGTGATTGATGCGCTCAGCGAGGGGCCGCTGGTGCTGGTCGGCTCGAGCATGGGCGGGTGGATGGCGTTGCTGGCGGTGCTGGCGCGGCCGGAGCGGGTGAAGGGTATAGTGCTGATCGCACCGGCGCCGGACTTTACCGAAAAGCTGATGTGGCCGGAATTCACGCCGGAGCAGCAGGACGAAATTCTGCAGGAAGGCTTCACGCTGAGACCGTCAGACTACGGAGAGCCTTACGCGATCACGCGGGCGCTGATCGAGGATGGCAGGAACTGGTCGATCCTGGACGGTGATATCGCGTTCGAGGGGCCGGTGCGCATCCTGCAAGGGATGGAAGACCCGGATGTGCCATGGGGCCATGCGCTGGCGCTTGCCTCGGCGCTGACGACGCAGGACCTTGTGCTGACGCTGGTGAAAGACGGCGACCACCGCCTGTCGCGAGGCGAAGATATCGCGCGGCTGCTGGCCGTGTGCGCAGAAATGGCGTGACTGGTCAAAGCCTGATCAATACCGCCGCGGCATCGTCGCGCGCTTTCAGGCGCTGGCTGTGCGGCTTTGCTTCGTGGGCGCGCAGGGCGAGGAGTGTGGGCAGGAGGCCGTGTTCGAGGACGCGGGCGAGCAGGCTTTGCGGCGTTTCGAGGCGGTAGGGTTCGACAAAGCGGTAGAAGCCATCGGTCATCAGCAGAACATGCGCACCTTCGGGCAGTGTCAGGCGTTCGGTGGCCATGTAATTGCCGGCGGCAGGGTTCAGGGTGACGAGGCCGCGGGCCGGATCGTTCGCGCCGCGCCGCTGCGCCTGCAAGACAGCCCATCGCTCTGCGTGCGGCATGGCGAGCATGCCGGCGGCGGCGCGGGTTTCATCGTCTGCCTTCTCTTCCGTGCCGATCAGGCGGGCGCGGCCACGGCCTTCCTCGGCGATGGCGAAACAGTCGCCAGACCAGACAAACTCACAGGTGCGCCCGTCGCGGCGCATCCACATGGAGGACGCGACCGGCAGCGCTTCGCCCGGCAATGTATCGAGGGGAACAGTCGACTGCCGAGCGGCATCGGCGGCGACTGCGGTCAGCACACGGCCAAAATAGGGCTTCGCCCCTTCCCCATTCTGCGGGGCGGTGAACATCAGCCGGGAGGAGAAGGTTTCCGCCAGCCAGGCCGCGCCGCTTTCCGCATTCGGGAAAGGTTTCAGGTCAGTTGCATCGGTGGCGCCATCGATGACCCAAGCTCGCCCGGCAGAGGCATCATGCCCGAACCGGTCGTCGCCCATCTTGCCGGGTGTGCCGGGATCGTTGATCCAGTCGAGCACTTCGATGGACATGATGTTTCCTAGTCGCGCAGCAGTTCGTTGACGCCGGTTTTCTCGCGGGTTTTGGCGTCCACGGTTTTGACGATAACCGCGCAGGCGAGCGACGGGCCGCCTTTGGGGTCGGGCAGCGTGCCGGGGACGATGACGGAGAAAGGCGGCACCTTGCCAAAGATGATCTCGCCGGTCTGGCGGTTCACGATCTTGGTGGACTGGGTGATGAACACGCCCATGGCGAGGACCGAGCCTTCGCCGACGATGACGCCTTCGACGACTTCAGAGCGTGCGCCGATGAAGCAGTTGTCTTCGATGATGGTGGGGTTTGCCTGCAGCGGCTCGAGCACGCCGCCGATACCGGTGCCGGCGGAGATGTGGCAGTTCTTGCCGACCTGCGCGCAGGAGCCGACCGAGGCCCAGGTGTCGATCATCGTGCCTTCGCCGACATGCGCGCCGATGTTCACATAAGATGGCATCAGCACGGCATTCTTCGCAATGAAAGCGCCGCGGCGCACCGCGGAGGGCGGCACGGCGCGGAAGCCGGCTTCCTGGAACTCCTTTGCGCCCCAGCCTTCGAACTTCGAGGGCACCTTGTCCCACCAGTTGCCGCCGCCGGGCGAGCCGCCGATGACGCCATTGGCGTTGAGACGGAAGGAGAGGAGCACGGCCTTCTTCAGCCACTGATGCACTTTCCAGCTGCCGTCAGCTTCTTTCGTGGCAACGCGCGCTTCGCCCGAATCGAGCAGGCCGATGGCGGCGTCGACGGCGTCGCGCACTTCGCCCATCGTCGAGGTGGAGAGCGTATCGCGCGCTTCCCAGGCAGATTCGATTACGCGGGCGAGAGCATCAGGCATCGGTGTCAGTCTTTCTTCGTCGCTGTCAGGTCCACCGCCGAATGCAGGAAGGCGGCGAGGTCGCCGGTGATGTAGTCGATGTGCCCCTCGCCGTCACCCCCGAACCGGTCCCCCGCCCCGGCAGGACGCGCTTCGATGGGCTCATGGCTCCAGTCCTTAGTTGAGTGCACAAGTACCGTGGTGAAGCCCAGTGATTTAGCCGGCAACAGATTGCGGGCAAGGTCTTCGAAGAAGGCGGCGCCTTCGGGGGCGACCTGGTTGATGCGGCAGAAGGATTGGTAGGCGGAGAGGTTGGGCTTCGGCGTATAGGCACTGTCCTCGATGCCGAAGCTGGCATTGAAGAGGTGGGAGAGGCCCATCTTCTCGGTGACCCGTTCGGCATGTCGGCGCGGGCCGTTGGTGTAGATGAATTTGCGCCCTGGCAGGGCGGCGATGGCGCTGCGCAGCGAGGGCAGGTCCGGCAGCGGCGAGAGATCGATTTCGTGGACATAGTGGAGGAAGTCCGCTGGATCGAGGCCATGTTCCGTCATCAGGCCGGCGAGCGTGGTGCCATAGGTGGCGTAATAGTGTTTCTGCAGCTTGCGCGCCTCCTCGCGCGGCAGGTTGGTGAGACGGGCGACGAAGTCTGTCATCCGCGTGTCGATCTCGGCGAAGAGATCGCACTCTGCGGGGTAGAGCGTGTTGTCGAGGTCGAACACCCAGTCGGCGACGTGACCGAGGCCCAGCGGCGAGGCAGCCATTATTGCGGAGCCTGTGTAAAATCTCGTTCGAAGAATTCGTAGACGAGCTTACGCTCGGTCGGCGCCGGTGTGCGGGCGAAGAGCGCAGTGCGATAGCTGCCCTCCTCGCACTTGTCGCGGCCGGAGATGGCGAACTTGGAGCGGCCGACACAGAAGGCTTCAGAGGCGCGCGAGAGGGTGCGCACGCCGCCCGGCTCTTCCATCTCGGCATAGACGAAATGTTCCGAACCGCGCAGCGGGCGGTCGATGACGCGGGCGCAGCCGCCGGCCTCGATGCGCCACCAGCCGCGGCTTTCCCAGCCATCGGTGCTGCGCCGCGCGATGGCGCTCCAGACGCGCTGCTTGGTGCGGTTGCAGAGCGTGAAGCCGACGGCGCGGCTGCGCTCGTCCGCCGCCTGTTCGAGATAGTCGATCAGGTCAGCGTCGGACGTGTCTGCGGGCAGGCCCTTGAGCTTGAGGAAGTCATTGATGGCGGCGCGGGTGCGAGAGCCGATATGGCCGTCGATATTGCCGGACACGACGCCCGCCTCATCCAGCAGGCGCTGCAGGCCGGCATTGCGAGCATTGTCCAGCGACCAGTTTTCGATCTCGGTGAAGTTATTCGTCCAGCTGTCCGTGCGGTCGATCTTCACCGGGCGGAATCCCTGCGCTTCGAGGCCCATCGAGGCACAATCCGGCGGGCTTTCGAGCGCGAAGCCGCCAGTGGGGTCAACGCAGAGTTCATAGCGCCCGCCCCATTCGCGTCCGCCGCCCTGGTGCGCATCTGAACCACGGCCATAGAGATAGTGCGTACCCGGAGTGAGCGGTCCCGGCAGCGCGACCTTGCAGGTGCCGGGCGCGAGCTTGGTCCAGCCTTCGACTTGAATGCCGGCGCCTTCGGCATGTCCGACCGCGGTTTCGATGATGTAGCTGGTGCGGTTGCAGAGCTGCCAGCCGCTCTCCGCCTGCGCCTCAGCGGGAGCGGGCAGGACAAGCGCGGTTGCCGTGGCAATCGCGAGGACGACGATCCTAAGAAACAAGCGTTCCAGCGCCATGTTCAGTGAACAGCTCCATGAGCAGGGCGTGCGGGGCACGCCCATCGAGGATTACCGCCGCCCCGACGCCATGAATCACAGAATGTGCTGCCGTTTCAAGTTTCGGAATCATACCGCCTGCAGCTGTACCATCCGCGATCAGGCCCGGAATCGCGTCTACCCGTATCTCGCGAAGGAGATTTTTCTGCTTGTCCAGCACGCCGGCGACATCTGTCAGCAGCAGGAGGCGGCTGGCCCCGAGGGCTGCAGCAACCGCACCGGCGGCGGTATCCGCGTTGATATTGTAGCGCGCGCCGTCTTCGCCGATGCCGACCGGGGCGACAACCGGGATGAGATCATCATCGGCATCACGCAAAGCTTTCAGAACGGCAATGTCGACATGTTCCGGCTCGCCGACATAGCCGAGATCGACGACGCTTTCGATATTGCTGTCGGGATCTTTGGTGGTCTTGGTGGCCTTGCGGGCGCGGATCAGGTTGCCGTCTGCGCCAGACAGACCGACCGCCTTACCGCCGGCGGCGTTGATGGCACGCACGATCGATTTGTTGATCGGGCCGGAGAGGACCATTTCGACGACTTCCATGGTCGCGTCATCGGTAACGCGCAGGCCGTCCTTGAACTCCGACTTGATGGCGAGCTTGTCCAGCATCGCGCCGATCTGCGGGCCGCCGCCGTGCACGACGACGGGATGGATGCCGAGCAGTTTCAGGAGCACGACATCACGCGCAAACGCCCTCGCCAGCTCCGGATCGACCATGGCGTGGCCGCCATATTTGATCACGATGGTCTGATTGTCGTAGCGCTGCAGGTAAGGCAGCGCTTCGGACAGGGTGCGGGCCGTCAGCAGGGCCTGAGTTTGAGCTTGTGTTTGGGCGTCGGTCATGGGGCCGGTGTTTAGTGCGTTTCGCCCGGCCGGCGCAATGGAAGAGTCAGGCCAGCTTCAGTGTCATGAAGGTGCTGTTGGGGTCGTCGACATAGTCGCCAAAGGGGCCGCAATACGTGAAACCATACGCCTCGTAGAGGCGGCGGGCCGGAATGAAGGCATCCATCGAGCCGGTCTCCAGCCAGAGGGCTGTATAGCCGCGCCGGCGGGCCTCACCGAGGATGAATTCGAGCATCACCCGGCCAAGGCCCCTGCCCCGCAGCGCCTCGCGGGTGTGCATCGACTTGATTTCGCCGGTGCCGTCACCGAGGTCTTTCAGGGCGCCGCAGCCGATGAGACTGCCCTCTTCCCACATGCTCCAGACGGACACGGACGGCTGGCGCAGGCCCTCGATGGGCAGGAAATGGCAGCTCTCCGGTGGTGAGGCCGCGAGCATCGTGTGCGCATGGATGGCGATCAGGTCTGCCATCTCAGCGCTGGAGAGGTCGTCCGGGCGAATCTCGGGCATCGGCGCGTTCCGCGAAGTTTGAAGGCAAATCGCTAGACGAGCGGCAGGCCGCATTCAAGCGGGCCGCGACAAGGACACGGTGAGCCGCTAGGCTTGCCACAAAAGCGATCACGGGGGCTCAAGATGAAGCGGATACTGGCGGGACTTGGCGGGATCTTCCTGCTGGCGATTCTGGGCGCAGGCGCGTGGCTTTGGCACCCGGTGGGCGGGCATGTGCCGGCAGCGCAGCTGGCAGCGGCAGCGGCGAACTATGACGCCGAGATCATCCGCGATGCTTACGGCGTGCCGCATGTGTATGGCGCGCGCGATGCCGATGCCGCCTTTGGTCTCGCCTATGCGCATGCCGAGGATGATTTCGAGACGATCCAGGAAACGGTGGCAGCGGCGCGCGGCGTGCTGGCGCGCTATCGCGGCAAGGACGCGGCGGCGGTGGACTATATCGCCTCGCTGCTCGGCGTGTGGGACACGGTCGAGGCGCGATACGAGGCCGATGTTCCGTCAGATGTGAAAGCGATTGCCGAAGGCTATGTGGCGGGGCTGAACCTTTTTGCCTCCGAACACCCCGACCTGACCTGGGCCGGCCTCGCGCCTTTCACGCCGGAGGATGTGGTTGCAGGGTTCATCTTCAAGACGCCCTTCTTCTTCGGGCTCGACGGGACGCTGCTGAACCTGTTCGGCGAGGACTATACGCAATCGATTGCGCTCGATCCGGCCGGGCCGAAGAAGGCGTTCCTGCTGGGGCCGCGCCCGGCGAGTGAGCTGGGCTCTAATGCTTTCGCGGTGACGCCGGCGCGTTCGGGCGACGGGGTGACGCGCCTGCTGATCAACTCGCACCAGCCGTTGACGGGGCCTGTGGCCTGGTATGAGGCGCAGATCACGTCCGGCGAGGGGCTGGACATCACGGGCGGGCTGTTTCCAGGAACGCCGGTGATCCTGCACGGGTTCAACAAGCATCTCGGCTGGGCCAACACGGTGAGCGCGCAGGATCTGACCGACACGTTCGTGCTGACGATCAATCCGAAGAACAAGAACCAGTACTGGCTGGACGGAGCATGGGCGGACTTTGATGTCAGCCATGCGCAGATCAAGGTGAAACTGCTGGGACCATTCGCCTTTCCGGCGAAGCGGGCGGTGAAGCGATCCGCACACGGACCTGTAATCGAAGGTCCCACCGGCACTTATGCCATCCGCTATGCAGGCATGGGCGAAGTGCGCCAGCTGGAACAGTATTACCGGCTGAACCGGTCTGAAGACATCAATCAGTTCATGGCCGCGATGGCCATGAATGCCCTGCCCTCGATCAACTATGTCTATGCCGACAAGGCGGGCAACATCGGCTTCATCCACAATGCACAATATCCGGACCGCGATGACACCTGGGACTGGTCCGGCGATATGCCGGGGGACCGATCCGATGTCATCTGGCAAGGATACCGGGCGTGGGAAGAGGTGCCGAAGCTGGTCAATCCGGAATCGGGTTTCATCTACAATGCCAACAACACGCCCTTCTCCGCCACGGACGGGCCGGATAATCTGCGGGCGGAAGATTTCCCGCAATCGATGGGCCTGCAGACCAACCAGACGAACCGGGCGCTGCGGATCATCGAGCTGACGGGCGATACCGATCCGGTTGGCGTGGACCGCCTGCTGGCGATCAAGTTTGACAACCGGTATGCGGCGGGCTCCGAAGCGGACGAGGTGGTGAAGGCCGTATTGGCGGCGGACTGGTCGGGTGAGCCGGAGCTTGCGGAAGCGGCCGCGCTGCTCGCGAGCTGGGACTATGGCACGGATGCGACAAGCCGCACCGCTGCGCTCGCCGGCATGACGACAACGCGCGCGATCACCGAGCGCTATACGAAAATCAAGGCGCCGCCGCCGGAGACAGCGTTCCGGGAGGCTGTCGCGTGGCTGAAGGCAAATCACGGGCGGATCGATCCGGAATGGGGCGAGGTGAACCGCCTCGTGCGCGGGACGGTCAGCCTGCCGATCAGCGGCGGGCCGGACACGCTGCGCGCGGTTTATCCGAAAGCAATCCGTGACGACGGAGAGTTGCACATGTCTGCCGGTGACACATGGATTGCGCTGGTGGAATGGGACGCAGAGGGACATCAAGCCGCGCGCGTGGTCAGCCCGTTCGGCAGCGCGACACTGGACGAAGCGTCACCGCACTATGCCGATCAGGCGGCGCTGTTTGCGGCAGGAGACTGGCGCACGGCGTTGCTGACCAAAGCAGATGTGGAGGCAGATGCGACGCGGACATACCGTCCGGGCAAGGACTAAAGCAGCGCAACGATCTCGGCGCGCAGTTCCGCGATGCCCCAACCTTTTTCGGAAGAGGTTTGCAGCACGACCGGGTGCGCGGCGCCGCGCTTCTTGAGCTTGGCGGCGACGGCAAGCGCTGTTGCCTCGACTTCGGCTTTCGGTACCTTGTCGACCTTGGTGAGCACAATCTGGTAGGGCACAGCGGCGCCGTCCAGCAGGTCCATCGTCTCAGCGTCAGTGTCCATCAGGCCGCGGCGCGCGTCGACGAGCAGGAAGACGCGGCGCAGACTCGGGCGGCCGCGCAGGTAGGACTTGATCAGTTTCGTCCAGGCGGCGACCTGCGTTTTCGAGACCTGCGCATAGCCGAAGCCCGGCATGTCGACGAGGTAGAGGCGCCCTTCTCCGATATCGAAATAGTTCAGCTCGCGCGTGCGGCCCGGCTCAGCGGACGAACGCGCGAGCTTGGCGCGCCCTGTGAGCGCATTGATCAGGCTCGACTTGCCGACATTCGAACGGCCGGCGAAGCAGACCTCAGTGCGGTCTGCTGGCGGCAGACCTGACAGGCCGGCAACGCCCAGCCGGAATTCCGCCGGGCCGGAGAAGAGCACCCGGCCGGCTTCGATCTGATCGTCCGGATAGGAGGGCCGGTCCACGTCTCAGTCCGCCGGCGCCTTGCGCCGTCCGAGCAGGCCCGCGATGAACTTGCCGACTTCCGTCTCCGCGCCGTTGAGGCGCATGATGGTGTATTGCTGGATGAAGGTCAGCACGTTCGACCAGACCCAGTAAAGTACGAGACCGGCGGCAAATCCTCCGAACACGAACATGAACACGATGGGCAGCGCCATGATGATGCGCGCCTGCATCTTGTCCGGGGGCGGAGGAGAGAGCGACTGAAGCACGGCCATGGTCGCGCCGTAGAGCAGCGGCAGGATGCCGATACCGATGATCATACCGAGCACCGGAATTGCCTTGATGTCGGCGGCGTCCCAGAAGCCCAGCAAGCCGAACAGGTTGGCGATGGCGGTCGGATCGGGCGCCGAGAGATCCTTCATGTACCAGAAGGGTTCATGGCGCATGTCGAGCGTGACGTAGAGCGTCTTGTAGAGCGCGTAGAAGATCGGGATCGTCGCCAGGATTGGCAGGCAGCCGCCGATGGGGTTGGCGCCGGTTTCCTTGTAGAGCTTCATGATCTCCTGCTGCTTGCGCTGCGGATCCGCGGCAAAGCGCTCGTTGATCTCCTTCATCGGCTCCTGAAGCTTTTTCAGCTTCGCCATCGATTTGAAGCTGACATTGTAGAGCGGCACGAGCGGCAGTTTCACGAGAACAGTGAAGGCCAGGATCGCCCAGCCGAAGGCACCGAGATGGCCGTGCAGCCAGTGGAGCACGTAGAAGAACGGCTTGGTCAGGAAGAAGGCCCAACCCCAGTCAATGGCATCGACGAGCTGCGGGATGTTCTGCTTTTCCTGATAGGTGCGCAGCAGGTCGAACTTCTTGGCGCCGGCGAAGATGCGGTTCTCGACCGTGATGCTGGCACCGGGCGCAACATCATAAGTGCTGCCTTCGGTGCGGATCTCGATCGGGCCGCCGCGGGCGAGGTTGGTCTTGTTCACGCGCGCGGTGAAATCTGCATCCTGCACAGGCACGAGTGCAGTCATCCAGTACTTGTCGCTGAGCCCCCACCAGCCGCCCTTGGTGGACGGGAAATCGCCCTCTTTCGATTCGCCGCTGGCTTTCTTGGATTCTACCATCGGCTTGTATTTCTGCAGGCGCAGGGTGGCGTCGGTGACGCCCATCAGGCCCATATGCGCAAGGCCGTTGGTCTGCAGCGAAACACCGGGCTCGGTCGCGTCAAGAAAAGCCTTGAACTGACCATGACGCTCCACCGTTCCTATCGGGCGCAGGGTCTTGACGGCCTCGGATGTATTGGTGACCGTGTCGGTGAAGGTGAAGAGGAAGTTGTCGTCGACCGAGACCTGGCGCTCAATGATGACGCCGTCGGCCTCAAGACGGAGCGTGACCGGATTGGCCGCCGTCAGGTCGCCGGCGCCCACTTGCTGCCAGGCGGAATTGCGGCCCGCGACCAGCGTACCGCCATCGGCCCAATAATAGGTGGTGAAGTAGCCATACTCGCCCTCTTCCGGGCGCAGGAGGCGAATCTCGTCGGTCTTATCGACGGTGACGTAATAGTTGCGCAGGCTGAGATCATCGAGGCGCGCACCGGCAAGGCGCAGCGAGCCATCGACAGCGGGAGCATCGATCTTTACGCGCGCAGATGCGGCGAGCGCATCCGGCAGCGGCTTCGGGCCGGTTTGCACGCCGGCCTCCGTGTCGATCGCTTCAGCCTGCTTCTGGGCGGCTACGGCAGCCTGCTGGGCCTGATAGCGTTTCTGCGCCGGATCCATCACGAAGATCTGGTACAGGAAGACGAACACAATCATCGCCGCCATGGCGAGCAGGAAGTTGCGTTGTTCTTCTTTTTCCATGGAGGGTAATCCGCGATGGGGTTTGGAGGGGGAGCGCGCCGGGACCGGCCACCCGGGGTCTCAGATGCGCGCGAGGCTTAACAGTGCGCTTTCCATATCGTCAAGCAACCGGGACCAACCTACTTCCAGCGTCGCTTCCCGGGCGATGAACACGTAGTCCCAGCCGGGGCGCCCGTGCTGGGCCAGCAGGCGGCGGGAAGCTTCGCGCAGGCGGCGCTTGGCGCGGTTG
>DNFL01000216.1 GCA_003486945.1 Hyphomonas sp.
GTCGGCCGTCGCCGTCGCGGCTGAGCTGAGCGTACAGCTTGTCGTTACACCCGCCGTCCCTCGGGCGGCGGGCGTGCGACTCCTGCAATCAGCCGGCATGGCGGTGCGCGTCGGCCAGCACCCGGCCGGCGACGCCGCACAGCTCACGCCCAGGCTGTGGAAGGAGCACTTCGGGCCATCGGCGGCGTATCGCCAGATCGGCCGGGGCATCCGCGATCATGGGCGCCAAGGCATCGATCGCTCTGTTTACCGCGTTGCCGATCGACCCCGACGAGCTGTCCATGTGTTCGATCGCTGGCGAGAGGCGCACCAGAAACTTCACCGCGCCCTCGGCGCCGCGCACGGGGTGCTTGCGGGCCACCGCCCTGATCTCGGAAACGGCTTCGCGGATTCGGGTGATGGCAGGCTGGGACTTCCAGCCGAAGGTGTGGCGCCGAAAGCGCGCAGCGAATTCCCTGGTGGGCTTGTCGGTCTTTGTTCTCATGAAATTGCGGTATTGTCCGGTGTGTCAGGGGCCGGAGGCCGGCGACACCGGGAAGAAGCCGAACGCATGCTGCGCAGCTGCGTTGTTCGGATAGTCTTCCGGCGCGGGGGTGCGTAGGTCCTGCGTGGTCCAGCAACATCGCCATTTTCTACCCATTCCGACTCTTTGATCGTGGCTGAATGAAGCGCCCTTTTTTGCCAGCTTCACCGCAAGCAGATGAGCTTGCATCGCACTGCCCTGAGTCCCGATACCGAAGCCGATGGATAACCAGCAACAGGTCATTGCCTACCTTGAAACCCTCGGTGCCCCAGCATTGCGCAAGATGCTACTTGAGGCCGCCTTCAACAACGCCGAACTGTGGAAGCGTCTGCTGACTCAGGCGACGGCAGCCAAACGTCCGGGATTGGGCGTGCTTGAGAAGACTCTTCGACATAGCCTCACGCCTGAAGGCAATTTCGGCTGGGCGGATGATGCCGGCTACGCTGATCGTGTGGAGGATGCAGTCCGGCTGCTCGACGCGCGCATCGAAGACGGCGATCCCGCCTTGCTCGAGCTCGTCGAGGGGCTCATCGATCTCGTCGAACGTTCCGTCGAGCAATTCCACGAGTCCTCTGGACTCCTCGATGATGCGATCCGCGCCCTTCACAGAACACATCTCGACGCCTGCGCTGCACTGCACATTCCTCCGGAGGACGTGGGGCGCGCGCTCTTCCGACGGCAACTCGAGGACCGCTGGGGGTTTCTTCCCGAAATCATCGACGACTACTTCGAACTGATCGGTGAAGCCGGCCAGTCTGCGTACTGGGGGGCCGCCTTCGAAGCCTGGGAAGCCGTGCCGGACCTTGAGGCCGGGGACAGGAGCTCCTCGGTTAGTTCAAGGCGTCTTGCGATCGAAGCAATCGTGGAGGGAAAGCTGGCTCAGGTCGGTGATCTGGACGCCCTGATCCGGGCGAAAGCCAGAAATCTCTCCCGAAGTGGTCGCCATCTGGAGCTCGCAAAGCTTTGCCGCGAACATGGGCGGCTTGACGAGGCGATTCGTTGGGCGGAGGAGGGCTTCGAAGCGTTTCCTGTTAACGAGTCCTACCCGCTCGAGAGTCTCTTGGTCGAGCTCTATCGCGAAAGGGGGGATTACGAAAAGGTCGAGAAGGTCGCCTGGCAACGCTTCGAGCGTCTCGCCGGGTGCAACGCCTTCTTCGATCTGCTCGAGATTGGCAAGCTGATCGGAAGAGAGTGCAGTTTGCGTGAGCGGGCGTTGGGGCTGCTGTGGTCCCGGGTCGAGAAACAGGAGTCCGAATCATCAAAAGGTGAATCTTCCCGACGGTCGGCAGTGTTCGGCTTCGAACGTGATCACCTGGTCGGCATTCACCGCGAGGAAGGAGACGACGAGGCGATGTGGGCCGTCTTCTGCGGAGGTCCCGTGTCCGTGAAGCTCTGGCAGCCGGTGGCGGCTATTCGAGGCAAGACGCATCCCGACGAGGCCGTTGCGCTTTACCGTCGGCTGCTCCCGCACGTGGTCGAGGCCGAAGGGCCGGGCGCGCGCTACGACCGCGCGTTCGAGATTGTCGCCGCGATCCGGCAGCTACGTCTCCAAGAAGGGCAGCCCCGGAAATTCGAGAATGAGCTTCGTGAAATCCGGGTCGAGTGGAGGCGCAAGCGCAATTTCATGAAACGGCTCGAGGGGCTCTGAAGCGGCTCTGGTGCGCAGGTGGGGGAGCTGTCTGCACCGAATATAAACGCCGCACGGTGTGGCACCAGGCCTCCATGTACCAGTTATTGCGGTAGAAGGTGAGCTGCTGCGGCGAGACTGTGCGGGCCGTATGCTCGTCGCGCTCGCGTGAATAGTGGGTGATGCGAACTTGCCGCCGCTGCAGGAGTGCCCGCGAGAGCTCGCTGAAATGCTCGGCATCCTTGAACCGGTGACCGATGCGAGCCAGGTGGATCCGTTGGGCGATCTCGTCGAAGCGCTGGCCCTCCTGGCCGAGGATGCTCTCCAGCCGGGAGAGAAGCGGAGCAACGTGCGGAGCGAGCAGGCGCGGTTCCAGGTCCGACAACAGACGGTGCATCGTCAGCAACGCGTAGGTCTCGTCGGCGTTGAACCACAGGCCGGGCAGCTCATAACTCGGGCCTGCGCCGGGCTCCGCGAAGCGATAGCCGCCGGCGTCCCGGTCGTGGATGATCGGGGCGTTGAAGCGGTCCTTCAGGAATGCGAGATCACGCTTGAGGGTTGCCCAGGAAATCTCGAGCTCATCGAGCAGTTCCTGTCGCGTGACCACCTTCCGGGCGGTCAGCAACTGATCGATCCTGTAGAAGCGTTCGCTGCGGTTCATGGGGGAAGCTGTTCGGTGAAATACGGTGAGCATACCGAAGCGGGCGCACCGGGTGAGCCCTGGATGTCGGAAAATGCCAATCGAAAAAACGACCACTCAGGAGCCCATTTCATGACCCAGAAGTTCGACACCGCCCTGTCGCTCGCCCTCGAAGCTCACGCGGGCCAGATTCGCAAAGGGACCGAGAACGCTCTTGGCTTGCCATTGCCGTACATCACGCACCCGGTTGCGGTGGCGACTTTGGTTCAACGCTATGGTGGCAAAGAGGACCAAGTCATCGCCGCGCTGCTGCACGACGTCCTTGAAGACGGTGGTCCGCAGTGGGCGGATCCGATCCGCGACGCCTTTGGTGGCCAAGTCCTCGACCTCGTGCAGTTCTGTACCGATGGCCTGCCGGATGCCCAGGGGCAGAAAAGCCCCTGGCGCGAGCGGAAGGAGCGCTACCTCGCCCACCTGCGCGCGGCGGAAGGCGAGGGCGTTCTCGTTACTGCCTGCGACAAGTTGGCCAACCTGCAGGCGATCCTGCTTGATCTGACGGAAATTGGTGAGTCGGTATGGACGCGCTTCACCGGAGGCAAG
>DNFL01000025.1:0-1432 GCA_003486945.1 Hyphomonas sp.
GAAACCGGCCGTGGCGCCGGGGCCTTCCTCGAAGGTGGCGAAGGCGGCCTGTTTCAGCTCCCAACTGCGCGCGGCATGGGCGCGCTGCTCCGGTGTGCGCGCATCGACCTTGTCGCAATCGACGCCGGTGACCGTGCGCCGCTCATCGTTGCGGGGCGCGATCTCAATCTCGGTTTCCAGCTGGCGGCCGAGGATGGCGATGCGCTCTGGGGCGAGGCGGGAGAGGCCGTAGTGGACATAGCCATCTGGCCCGGCGGTGAAGACTGTTTCGCCGATGCGGAACACATCACCGGGCGCGCCGGCGCAGAGGATGAGGCCGCCCTGTTTCAGGATGCCGCTGCAGCTGGCAGGCGGCAGCGGGAAATCGGCCTCGGCAATCTCTTCGGGCGGCGCCTCGATCTCTTCCGGCGCGGAAGACGCTTCGGACGCGGCCAGCGGCGGGTTGTTGGCGGTTGCTGCAGAGCAGGCCGCAGCGAGCAGCAACGCGAGCAGGTTGGCGGGCGCCTTCACCGCGTGCCCGAACTTAAGGCGGGGTGAGGCGTTTTGCAGCGGCTTCAGCATCCCAATAGGCCTCCTGCAGGTCCACGCTCCAGTAGCGCAGCGCATTGAGCGGGATCTGCCGGCCGGTGACTGCGCAGGTGACATAGGTGCCGGGCGACAGGATGTCGAAGTCCGCGTCGCCATAGCGGATGCGGGCCTCGCCGCCCTGATTTCCGGATCGTGTGAGCATCCGGCAAGCATGCCAGACGCGGTGGCAGAAGAAAAGTGAGCTGTTCACAAGTTTCTGCTTTGTTCTCAGGAACAAATAGTGTACATGACCCTCAGAGATGGCATTCGGGGGCCTTGCCAAACTGGTCCCCATGGTAGACCAAAGGAGACGACTCGTGACCAAACCCGCTCTCACTCTCGTGGACAAGGATTCCGGCGTGGACAAGCAAAAGGCCCTCGAAACGGCGCTCGGCAACATTGAGCGCTCCTTCGGCAAGGGCTCCGTAATGCGCCTTGGCGAGAAGAAGACGATGGACATCGAAGCGGTGTCGACAGGCTCGCTGGGGCTGGACATTGCGCTCGGCATCGGCGGCCTGCCGAAAGGCCGGATCATCGAGATTTTCGGGCCGGAAAGTTCGGGCAAGACCACCCTGTCGCTGCACTGTGTGGCCGAGGCCCAGAAGAATGGCGGCGTCTGCGCCTTCATTGATGCGGAACACGCGCTGGACCCGGTTTATGCCGGCAAGCTGGGGGTCGATCTCGACGACCTGCTGATTTCGCAGCCTGATTCGGGCGAACAGGCGCTGGAAATCGCGGA
This sequence comes from Hyphomonas sp., assembly GCA_003486945.1. GTDB lineage: Bacteria > Pseudomonadota > Alphaproteobacteria > Caulobacterales > Hyphomonadaceae > Hyphomonas. The sequence goes on from DNFL01000025.1 coordinate 1,307, forward strand.
TACGCTGGTGCGTTCAGGCGCGGTGGACCTCCTGGTCATCGACTCGGTGGCGGCGCTGACCCCGCGGGCCGAGCTTGAAGGCGAGATGGGCGACCAGCTGCCGGGCCTGCAGGCCCGCCTGATGAG
>DNFL01000025.1:1665-7197 GCA_003486945.1 Hyphomonas sp.
GATGAGCCAGGCGCTGCGCAAGCTAACCGGCTCGATCTCCAAGTCGAAATGCATGGTGATCTTCATCAACCAGATCCGCATGAAGATCGGCGTGATGTTCGGCAACCCGGAAACGACGACGGGCGGTAATGCCCTGAAATTCTACGCCTCCGTGCGCCTCGATATCCGCCGCATCGGCCAGATCAAGGAACGCGATGACGTCATCGGCAACCAGACGCGCGTCAAGGTTGTGAAGAACAAGGTCGCCCCGCCCTTCCGGCAGGTGGAATTCGACATTCTTTACGGCGAGGGTATTTCCAAGACCGGCGAACTGCTCGATCTTGGGGTCAAAGCCAATGTCGTCGAGAAATCGGGCTCCTGGTTCTCCTATAACGGGGAGCGAATCGGACAAGGCCGCGAGAAGGCACGCCAGTTCCTGAAGGAAAATCCGGCGATGGCCAACGAGATCGAGGACGCCGTGCGGCGCAATGCGGGCCTGCTGGCAGAAGAGCTGCTGGCAGCCGGCATGGAAGCCGGCGATGATGACGCCCCGGATGCCGCTGAAGGCTGACCGGCGCGCCGGATAATACAGAATAGCGGGTAACCGGCCTTCGGGCCGGGCCCGCGCGCCAGACCGGAAAGCGTGGCAAGGGGCCTCGCAGACCGGGTTGGCAAGCTTCCGGCCTATCGATCTCCGGGCTGGAAGAGTCCCCTTTGCGGCGCGCCTTGTCTTGGCGGGCTGCAAAGGGGCCTTTATATCGCCTCTGTAATCTGCCGCGCGCCTCGTCTATGGCAGGCGCGGGTTTATCCATTTGGGCAAGGACCAAGAGTGACGATGCAAGGCGTAAACGAGATCCGGGAAACGTTCCTCAGCTATTTTGAGAAGAACGGGCACGCGCGCCGGGCCTCGGCCCCGCTGGTGCCGCAGAACGACCCGACGCTCCTGTTCGTCAATGCCGGCATGGTGCCGTTCAAGAACATCTTTACCGGCGCAGAAAAGCCCTTCGCGCCGCGCGCCGTGACCTCGCAGAAATGCGTGCGCGCCGGCGGCAAGCATAACGACCTCGACAATGTCGGCTACACGGCCCGCCATCACACCTTCTTCGAGATGCTGGGGAACTTCTCCTTCGGCGACTATTTCAAGGATGATGCGGTCCACTTTGCCTGGGACCTGGTGACGAAGGATTACGGCCTCGACCCCAAACGCCTGCTGGTCACGGTCTATGCCGAGGATGAAGAGGCCGCCGCGATCTGGAAGAAGGTTGCCGGCCTGCCGGACTCGAAGATCATCCGTATCGGGACGAGTGACAATTTCTGGTCGATGGGCGACACAGGCCCCTGTGGTCCGTGCTCGGAGATCTTCTTCGACCATGGCGACAAGGTCTGGGGCGGCCCGCCCGGGAGCGCCGAACAGGACGGTGACCGGTTCATCGAAATCTGGAACCTCGTCTTCATGCAGTTCGAGCAGCATGAGGGCGGCAAGCGCACGAACCTGCCCAAGCCCTCCATCGATACCGGCATGGGCCTGGAGCGTGTCGCTGCCGTGTTGCAAGGCAAGCACAACAATTACGAGATCGACTTGTTCCGTGCGCTCATCGATGCGGAAGAATCCGTCTATCGCCAGAAAGCCGAAGGGGACAAGACGGCCTCCTTCCGCGTCATCGCAGACCATCTGCGCACCTCTGCCTTCCTCGTGGCGGACGGCGTGCTGCCCTCGAACGAGGGGCGCGGCTATGTGCTGCGCCGGATCATGCGCCGCGCGATGCGCCATGGCCATATGCTTGGCGCGCGCGAGCCGCTGATGCACAAGCTGGTACCGGCCCTGGTCGCCCAGATGGGCAAGGCCTATCCCGAACTCGGCCGCGCACAAGTCGCCATCGAGGCGGCCATTGAACAGGAAGAGGCGCGCTTCCAGCGCACGCTCGGCAATGGCCTCGCTTTGCTCGACAAGGCGGTGTCGGAGCTGAAACCTGGCGCGGCGCTGCCGGGCGATGTGGCGTTCAACCTGTCCGACACTTACGGCTTCCCGCTGGACCTGACGCAGGATATCCTGCGCGGGCGCGGCCTCGAAGTGGATGTTGCCGGTTTCGACACGGCGCTTGAGGCGCAGCGCGAGAAGAGCCGTGCGGCGGGCTTCTCCTCGGGTGATCAGGCCACGGATGAAATCTGGTTTGATGTGCGCGGCCGTCTCGGCGCCACAAAATTCACGGGCTATGGCAACATCTCCGGCGAAGGCAGGCTCGTCGCCGCAGCGGTGGGCGGCGTGCTCAGCGAGACGCTGCAAGCCGGCCCGGCGGAGCTGGTCTTTGACACAACGCCCTTCTACGCCGAGTCCGGCGGTCAGGCGGGCGATCATGGTGAGATCATCTTCGAAGGCGGCGCGCGCTTCATCGTGCGCGACGTGCAGAAGCGCGCAGGTGACGTGCATGTGCATGTTGGCGAACTGGTTTCCGGAACTGCCAAGGTCGGCGCGAAGGCGCAGCTGAAAGTCAACGGTGTGCGCCGCAAGCAGGTGATGGCGAACCATTCAGCAACCCATCTGATGCACGCCGCGCTGCGCAAGGTGCTCGGCCTGCATGTCACGCAGAAGGGCTCGCTTGTGGAGGCAGACCGCTTCCGCTTCGACTTCTCGCACGGCGCGCCGCTGACGCCGGCCGAAATCGAGGCGGTCGAGGACGAGGTCAACGCGCAGATCCGCGCGAACATCGAGACCGGCATCAAGGTGACGAGCCCGGAGAAGGCCATCGAGGCCGGCGCGCTGGCGCTGTTCGGCGAGAAGTATGGCGATGAAGTCCGTGTACTGTCGATGGGCGAGCCTGCCGAAAACGGGCATCCCTATTCGGTCGAGCTGTGCGGCGGCACGCATGTCGAACGTTCCGGCGATATTGCCGTGTTCGTCATCCTGTCGGAAGGCGGCGTCTCCGCCGGCGTGCGCCGCATCGAGGCGGCCACCGGCGCCGAAGCCATCGCTTACCTGAAAGGCCGCGCGCAGATTGCTGCTGATGTGGCGGACAGCCTGAAAGTTCCGCTGAAAGACCTGCCGCGCCGCGTCGCCGCGCTCACCGAAGAGCGCCGCTCGCTGGAGAAGGAACTCGCCGAAGCCAAGCGCAAGCTGGCGATGGGCGGAGGCGGCGGCGCGCCCGCGGGCCCGGAAGTGATCAACGGCGTGAACCTGATCGCCCGCGTCGCTGAAGGCGTCGGCGGCAAGGACCTGCGCGCTCTGGTCGATGAGGCGAAAGCCAAGATCGGCTCCGGCATTGTCGTATTTATCGGCACTGAAGGTGGCAAGGCCGGCGTAGCCGTGGGCGTCACCAAGGACCTGACAGCGAAATTCTCGGCGGTGGATCTCGTGAAGGTCGCTGCCGGCGTAATCGGCGGGCAGGGCGGCGGCGGCCGGCCGGACATGGCGATGGCGGGCGGGCCGGATGCCGACAAGGCGGGCGATGCGCTCGAGGCTGTACGCGCGGCGCTGAAAGGATGAAGCCAGGCTGGCGGGAGGTTTCGACATGCCCGCCGGATATTCAGGCACACCGCTCGGGAAAAAGCTCGGCTTCGCCGAAGGCGCGCCGCTCTGGGCGAAGGCGATGCCGGACAGCGTGCGCGCGGAAATCGAACAGACCGTCTGTCCGCGCTATGTCGCCCGGCAGTCGAAGGGCCTCGCCGCCGCGCACCTGTTCCACTCGTCAGCCGCCGCGCTCGCCGCAGACCTTGAAACACTGCGCCCGCTGCTCGCGGCCGGCGGCATGGTCTGGGTTTCCTGGCCGAAGAAGGCCGCGAAGGTGGAGACAGACATCACTGAAGATGTAATCCGGGCGGTGGCCCTGCCGATGGGTTTCGTGGATGTGAAAGTCTGCGCCGTGGACGCCGTCTGGTCCGGGCTCAAGCTGGTGATCCGCAAGGAACTGCGCTGAAAACTTTGAAAAGATGGTCGGAGTGAGAGGATTCGAACCTCCGACCCCTAGCTCCCGAAGCTAGTGCTCTACCAGGCTGAGCCACACTCCGATACCATCCTTTGCCGAGGGCGCCGCGGGGCGGCCCTGGCCGGGAACTGGCGCTTTTACGCGCGGTGCCGGATTTTGCAAGGGGGCAAAGGGCGCCTGCGCGGGGAATGGGGCGCGGCAATAATCCTGCCTGATTCCGGGAGCAGGCTGAGCTAGGCGAAGGCGAGGCAGGATGCGCAGAAACGGGCTCTATGCGGGTATGTTGGGGCTGGTGCTGGCGGCCTGCGCTGCGGCGCCGGACCCGGCGTTGGACCTGGCTATCGGTATGCCGCCCGCTCCCGAGACGCCCCTCGCCGAGCCCCTGCTGCCCGAACCTGTTCTTCTGGTCGACCGGCTGCCGGAAGATTTCCCGCATGACGGCGAGGCGCGCGCGGCAGAGGAGATCGACCTCATCGTCATCCACACAATCGGCGGGCCGACCTGCCAGAACGGCGCGGTGTATTTTACGCCGGCGAACGGCTCGGCCGTGTTCTGGCGCGACTGGTTCCTGGATGAGACGGGCAAGAGCATCCATTATGTGATCGGCCGCGAGGGCGACATCGCGCAGCAGCGCCCGGAGCTGCGCACGGCGGGGCATGTCAGCTTCGGCGGCATCGTGCAGTTCGTGAACCGGCGCTCCATCGGCATTGAACTCGTCAATCGCGGAGACGGCATCGAGGCGTTTCCGGAGGCGCAGCTGGCGGCGACGCGGGCGCTGGTGGCAGAGATTGCAGCACGCTACGGCCTCGGCCCGGAAACGCTGGTAACGCATGCGGCGCTGGACGACCGGATGCAGGCCGATTGCGGCGGCGTTCCGCTCAGGCGCAATCTTGATCCGGGGCCGCAGTTTCCGTTGGAAGACGTGCGCGCGGCGATCAGGGCGCGGTGAGCAAGGGTTCGGCGTCGCCGGCTTGCCAGCGGGGAAACTTGGCCATGATGGCGGCAAAGCGCGCGCTGGCGGTGTGCGCGGTGAGCCAGGATTGCAGGCTGGCGGGCGCGTGCGCGGACCAGAAGGCAGTGTCCGTGGCAGCGAACTGGCGGACGAAAGGGAAGACCGCGATGTCGGCGAGCGTAGGCGCGGGGCCCATCAGCTGTCCGCCGTTCGCGTCGATGCGCGCGGCGAAGCTTGTGAGGATGTCCATTGCGGCGGCGCGGTGGCTTTCAGCATTTGTCTTGTGGAGGTCTGCGTATTTGTAGCGGTCGAGCGCGTGTTTTAAGGGGCCGTCATTCTGCGCGATCAGGCGCGCGGTTTCGGCTGCGTCGGCGCTGAGCCAACCTTCGGGGTCGTTCTGCGTGAGGGCCCAGTGCATCACGTCGAGGCTTTCATCGATCACGCGGCCATCCGTCAGTGCAAGGACGGGAACCGTGCCCTTGGGGCTGGCGGCCAGCATTTCGGGCGGCTTGTCGCGCAGGATGATTTCGCGCACGCGGACCGGAACGCCGGAAGCGGCGAGCGCCATCCGGGCGCGCATGGCATAGGGGCAGCGGCGGAAGGAATAGAGGACGGTCACGCGTCTTCGGCGCGCGCCGCCATGTGGCGTGTCCCGCGCGCGCGGGCGAGCGCCGTCTGCCG
>DNFL01000264.1 GCA_003486945.1 Hyphomonas sp.
GCGGCAGCGTCACACGCCTGAATGATGCGGGTACGAACATTCCTGAAATCCGCCGCATCGGCAACCAGCGCACCGCCGCCGGCAGCGGCTGGCTCGGCCTGCGCGAGCGAGGCGCCTATGCCGTGCGCTCCTCCACCAGCCAGCCGCTGCTGCCCGGCATCCTTGCCGCCGCCGGCATCATCCTCTTCCTCCTGCTCGCCTGGCGCCGCGAAGGGCGCTGAAAAAGCTCGACGCGCACGTCACAATCCGTAAAGTCCGCCTGACAGATGAAACGGGAGATTCGCCATGAAAATTAAGGCCCTGGCCCTTGCTTTCGCCTTTGCAACCATTGTTGCCGCGCCCGGCGCGCTGGCGATGGAAGAAGAGGCGTTCAAGAAGGAAGTCTGGCCGCCCGCGCCGTCCAACCCGCATCAGACGGTTGCCCGCCTGCAGCAGCTGATCGACAGCGGAGATCTCACTCAAGACCAGCAGGCCCGCGCGCTCTACTTCATCGGCGTGAATTACGGCACGGTCGCGCATGATCGCACCAAGGCGGTCGAAACCTACGAAGCCTTCCTGCAGAAATATCCCGACCACGAGCTTGCCGAAAAGGCCGCGAGCAACCGCGACTATGCCAACACCCAGCTCGGCTATATTCGCGCGCGCCTGAAGCGAGGCCCTATAGAAGCGGCCGACTTGATGGCGAACGGTCAGTGGGCTGACGTTGCCGGCCATCTCGGCAAGCCCGGCTTCATCATCAACGAGACCGACCTGCGCGGCCTCTACTATGCTGGTTGGTTCTGCGAGCCGGGCATGTTGCCTATCGGTTCGACAAATACGGACCAGAAGTTGGTTGGTCCGTGTGCGGAAAAGCGCGACCCGATCAATATCCCGGCGCTCAGGATCCTGTACTGAGCTGGGGCACCCGCCTCGCCCGCCGGCTGACCAGCCAGATCAGTATCAGCGGCGGGACCGCGGCCAGCGGCGTAATCGAGAAATAGGTCGCAAAGCCCTGCATGGATGAGCCGGTGCTCGCCTGCAAAGATTCGACGATCAGCCCGGCAAAACCGCCCAGCAGGCCGCCGAGCAATGTCATCAGCGATGACAGCATCGCGAACTGCGCTGCGGTCGCTATCGGATTGGTCAGCCGGCTTGCCCAGGCCACCATTGCCGCCGTCGCCATGCCGCCGCTGAAACCTTCGAACATCGCCGCCGGAATCCACACGCCCTTTGCGCCGCCGCTGAGCGCGAGGAAGGCGAAGCCGACATTCGACACCGCCGCCAGCGTCACCGCCGCCGCCATCGCCGGCAGCGTGCCAAAGCGCAGGCCGATGATCCCCGCCACCACTACGCCCGCAAGTGTTGCCGGAAAGCCGAACACGGTGCGCACTCCGGCAATCTCCGGCCCGCTGAAACCGAGATCGATATAGAGCGGGCCGATCATCGAACTGATCAGGCCGTCGGGCACGAAGAACAATGCCACCAGCGGCAGGAACAGGAACAAGCCCTTTTCATGGTCCTGCCAGAAAACCTTCAGCGGACGGACGAGCGCGGCAAACACGCTGCCGAGCCCGGTCATCGGCGCAAAGTCGCGCGGCTTGTCCGGCTCGCGCGCCACCATCAGGGCCGCGATCCCCGCAAGTCCCGCTACCGCCGCGCAGAGGTAGGACATCTGCCAGCCTATCACCGCCGACACCGCCAGCAGCGGCACATTGCCAAGGAAATATCCTGAGCGCAGGCCAAATATATAGGCCGACGCCATCAGGTCCTGCTCGGCATCCTGAGCGCTCTCGATGCGCCAGGCATCCACGGCAATGTCCTGCGTCGCGGTGGCAAACGACGTCAGCAGCGCGAACGCCGCAAACAGGGTGAAATTGCCTTTCGGTCCTACCACCGCCATGCCGATAAGGCCGATGAACACGAAGGTCAGGCCCACCAGCATCCACGAGCGGCGATGGCCGAGGCGTTGGCCAATATAGGGCAAACGGATCCAGTCGACGAACGGCGCCCACAGGAATTTGGTCGAGATGAAAATGCCGACCCAGCTCATGAAGCCGATGGCGGCGAGCGCAATGCCCTCCGAGCGCAGCCAGAAGCCCAGCGTCGAACCCACCAGCACCGGCGGCATGCCGGTGGCGATGCCGAACGCAATCGCAATCGCAACCTTGCGCTGGCGCAGCGATGCCAGAACCTCGCGCATCCCCGCCCGCGGGCGGATCGGCTCGTCCTGGCCGGTAACAATATCGGCCATCTTTCCTCCGGTGCGCAGGCTGTCCCGCCTCCCCTCTCATAGGGGGGAGTCTGACCGGGAGGGCTGCGAACCGGCGAAACGTGCCAGCCGATTTCCGGTGCGGCAAGTGAAACCGCGCCCCGCTTCAGGCTGCCGTCACGGCACCCTCGAGCAGGGACGCATCGCCGGCGAGATCCTTCACCATTACCCGGCCGGGATCCTGCGGCCCCGGAAAGCTCAGCCGGCCTTTCGGCACCAAGGCAAAGCCCGCCTTTCCGAACAGGCTGTGCGCCCCGATCAGTACGGCCGCCGGCCAGCCCGCCGCCTTGCCGGCTTCAAGAGCCGCTTCGGTAATTCGCAGGCTGAGGAAATTGCCGCGATAGGCGGGATCTACCGCCACCGGCCCGTAGAACAGCGCCGGCGTGCGCGCCGCACCCACCACCAGCGGCCACACGCGGCACACGCCCACCACTTTGCCACCCGCCAGCGCCACACGGTTAATCTCCGGCAGCGAGCGCGAATATTCGCGCAGCCGCTCCGCCGTCTTGGCAAAGTGGCCGGGGCCGAACGTGCGGTCGAAGAGGTCTTCGATCGCTTCGGCATGCAGCGCAGGATTTTCAGGCACAATCTCGATCATCGCGCGCGGCTCTAAGGCTCTATGGCTCTCGCCGCAAGCACTCGTCGTCTGTCAGGGGCGGAACACCGCGTCGGCATCCTTCAGCAGCGCATAGGCGACGTGGTTCTTCAGTTTCTCGGTCATCGCCGCCGGATCACCATGCAGCAGGTCCGGCTGGATCATCTCGCCGAATGTCATGCGGATCTTCGCGCCGCGCTTATTCAGCAGTTCATGGAACAGCGTGATATCGCGCAGCTCGTTCGACAGTTCGCAGAAGAGATAGTAAAGTGCCGAATTGCGGGCATCGAGGTTCAACGGCACCACCGGCGCGCCCTGCTTGCGGGCGAGACCCACAACGGTCGGGAACCATTCTTTCTCGATCATCTCCCCGCCCTGCTTCAGCGCCAGCCGGCCGGATGGGAAGATCACTACGCACTTTTCCTGCTCGAACGCCGCCGCCGCCCGCCGCAGCGTCTCGCGCGCCTTGGCGGGGCTGCGCTTCTCCACCACCCACTCGACCGGGATGATCACATCCTCGAATTTCGGATTGACGCGCATCGCGTCTGCATTGGCAAAGAACACGATGTCCTGCCGCTTCTGCTTGAGCAGGTCCCACACCGCCACCCCGTCCGCCAGCCCCGTCGGATGGTTCGCGGCCACGATGCAACGGCCTGTCTCCGGCAGCCGGTCAATCCGGTCCACAGTCATCTCAAAGGCGAGTTGGCGCGAGAGGCGGTCAAACGATTCGCGACCCGTCAGCGCCGACAGCTCATCGGCCATCGCCCGCGCCTTGGAATAGCCGAGCAGATTGTAGAGGATAGGACGCGCCACCGGCCAGGCCGGGCTCGCGCGCAGGCGCGGGCAGCGCTCCTCGATCAGCTCATCGACAATGTGCAGCCCTCCGGCCCTCGCCGTGAACAGGGTCGCGGGCGGGGCGGCATTCAGCGTGTCAGAAGTCTCGTCCGTCATGCAGGCTCGCGGGCTCACCCCGGAATCAGGGCGAAGGCAAGCATACGATCCGGCCCGCCCCCTGCCTAGATGACCGGAGCGGCCCGGAAAAATCGTCTCCGGCCCCCAATTCAGGCCGATTTTAAATATTTCAGAAAGTTTCGCTTTACCAAGGCGCAAGACGCGCGTGGCAAGGTGAACCCATCACGGGCCCGGGCTTAACGTATCCGGGCCGCCAGCCAGCTTCCTGAGACGGGGTAAAGTATATGAAAGTTCTGTGGGTCGAGGATCATGAGCCGGTGCGCGACATGCTGGCAATTGCCGCCGACAAGTCGGCGCGCGCACGCGTGCAGGTTGATCTCGTGATGGCGCCGACCCTGATGGCTGCCGAATCGCGCCTGCGTCTGGAGCGCTTCGACCTCGTCGTGCTCGACCTCGGCCTGCCGGACTCGATGGACGCCGACATGACCATCGCCCGCGTCGCCAACATGGGCAAATACCGCATCGCCGTCGTCTCCTCTCAGGAAAACCGTGACCAGGCCGTCGCCTCGGCCGTGCGCTGCGGCGCCAACATCCACCCGCAGGCCGTGTTCAAGGCCAACCTGCCCTTCAACCGTTTCATCCAGCGCCCCGAAAGCTTCGAGGATTTCTTCCTCGAACTGATGCCGGCAGCCGGTGCAACCGCCGCCCGTCCCGCCCGCGCCGCCTGACCCGCGGCCTG
>DNFL01000178.1 GCA_003486945.1 Hyphomonas sp.
ATCCTCTTCATCGACGAGATGCACACGCTGGTGGGCGCGGGCGCGGCGGAAGGCGCCATGGACGCGTCCAACATGCTCAAGCCGATGCTGGCGCGGGGCGAACTCCACGCCATCGGTGCGACCACGCTGGACGAATACCGCAAGCATGTGGAGAAGGACGCCGCGCTGGAACGGCGCTTCCAGCCGGTCTTCGTGGGCGAGCCGACGGTGGAAGACACCGTCAGCATCCTGCGCGGGCTGAAGGAGCGCTATGAGGTGCACCACGGCGTGCGCATCACCGACGGCGCGGTCATCGCCGCGGCCACGCTGAGCAACCGCTACATCACCGACCGCTTCCTGCCCGACAAGGCCATCGACCTGATCGACGAGGCCGCCAGCCGGCTGCGCATGCAGATCGACTCCAAGCCCCAGGCGCTGGACGAACTCGACCGCCAGGTGATGCAGCTTGAGATCGAGCGGGAGGCGCTGAAGAAGGAGAAGGACGACGCCAGCAAGCAGCGGCTGGCCGAACTGGAGAAGGAACTGGCCGATCTCAAGGAGCAGAGCGCCGAGTTGACCGGGCGCTGGCAGGCCGAACGGGACGCCATCGCCCAGGTGCAGGCGCAGAAGGAGGCCATCGACCAGGTGCGCGTGGCCATCGAGCAGGCCGAGCGCGCCTACGATCTGCAAAAGGCGGCGGAACTGCGCTACGGCAAGCTGCGCCAGTTGGAGAGCGAACTCGCCCAGGCGCAGGCCCAGGTGAATCAGCTCCAGGCCAGGGGCGCGCTGCTCAAGGAGGAGGTGGACAGCGAAGAGATCGCCGCGGTGGTGAGCAAGTGGACGGGCGTGCCCGTTTCCAAGCTGCTGGAGGGCGAGCGCGAGAAGTTGGTGCGTATGGAAGGGCATCTGCACGAGCGGGTGATCGGCCAGGAGGAGGCAGTGCACGCGGTGGCCGCGGCCATCCGCCGCAGCCGCGCCGGCCTGCAGGACCCGAACCGGCCGGTCGGTTCGTTCCTGTTCCTCGGCCCGACGGGCGTGGGCAAGACCGAGCTCACCAAGGCGCTGGCCGCGTTCCTGTTCAACGACGACAGCGCGTTGCTGCGCATCGACATGTCGGAATACATGGAGAAGCATGCGGTCTCGCGCCTGATCGGGGCCCCGCCGGGGTATGTCGGCTACGACGAGGGCGGGGCGCTCACCGAGGCGGTGCGCCGGCGGCCCTATCAGGTCATCCTGTTCGACGAGATCGAGAAGGCGCACCCGGACGTCTTCAACGTTCTGTTGCAGGTGCTCGACGACGGGCGGCTGACCGACGGGCAGGGCCGCACGGTGGACTTCAAGAACACGCTGATCGTGCTTACCAGCAATCTCGGCAGCGACCTCATCGCGGCCCAGAAGGACGGCGAGGACGTCGAGAACGTGCGCGCCGGCGTGATGGAGGTCGTGCGCGCGTCGTTCCGGCCGGAGTTCCTCAACCGCCTCGACGACATCCTGCTGTTCCGCCGCTTGAGCCGCGCGAACATGAAGGGTGTGGTGTCGATCCAGCTCGAACGGCTCGTGAAGCTGCTGGCCGAGCGCAAGATCGCCATCGACCTCGACGAGTCGGCGCGCGACTGGCTGGCGGATGCCGGCTACGACCCGCTCTACGGCGCGCGGCCGCTCAAGCGCATCATCCAGCGCGAACTGCAGAACCGCCTGGCGACGCAGATCCTGTCCGGCGCGGTAAAGGACGGTGACCGCGTGGCGGTTTCGGCGACGAATAAAGGGCTTGAAATCGCGGTTGCGGCGGCGTCCGAGGCGTCCGTCCACAAGCAGAAGCGTAGGGGTGCGGCCTGACCCCCTAGAGAGCCATGCAATAAACGCATGTGGTTCATGCGAGTGCCTGTTTTCGGGGCTGGGCGCCCATCGAGTGGTGACAAGATCGTTACAGATCAGTGAGATAACGACGATATCCACCGCCTGGAACGCGCGCTTTTGATTGCTTGACTTGGGGGGGCCAACCCAATAGAAACCCGGCCCACGCCACGAGGACACGGCGGGCGCCGAAAGGCACCTTCCGGGGACGAGCTGGTGTCGCTCTTTGAAAAGTGAATACGGAATGGAAGGGATGCGCAGGCGGCGGCTTGGGCTTCAAGTCCGAGCAAGCTCTGCTCTGTCGCATCCTTCAATAGGTAAGCGGTCTTCGGCCCGCCGGCGCAAGCCGGTTCGAAGACCGTGCGAACAGCAGTAATGAGCTTGTTTGGGACCGTTGATTTGGCTCGCGGTCGACCTTCTTCGGAAGGCGCGACGGAACCAAGTTAACCTGAGAGTTTGATCCTGGCTCAGAACGAACGCTGGCGGCATGCCTAACACATGCAAGTCGAACGCCCGTAGCAATACGGGAGTGGCAGACGGGTGCATAACACGTGGGAACCTACCCTTGGGTTCGGAATAACCGCGGGAAACTGCGGCTAATACCGGATACGTCCTCTGGGAGAAAGATTCATCGCCCTTGGAGGGGCCCGCGTCGGATTAGCTAGTTGGTGAGGTAACGGCTCACCAAGGCGACGATCCGTAGCTGATCTGAGAGGATGATCAGCCACACT
>DNFL01000391.1 GCA_003486945.1 Hyphomonas sp.
GTGCAGCCGCTGGTGTCATCCTTGGGGTAGAAGTACAGCACCAGATGGCCCCCCGCGAAGTCCTTCAGGCTTTTCGGACCGTCAGTGGTTTCCAGACGGAAAGCGGGCGCCTTGTTTCCGGCTTTCAGCTCAGCGAGCATGCAGTTCTCCCATAGTTTGGGCCTATTCACGTTATTATAGTTTCTATGTGCCATTTGGCGTGCGGCAAAGCCGCTGTCCCGCAGGAGTTCGTGATTGGTCCGCCAGACCGCGTCCGTCATCATCATGGAGATCCTCGGCGGCCTCGTCCTGGTGCTGATGGCGGCATGCGTGCTGCTCTGGCTGCGCCTGTCGAGCGGGCCGATTGATCTTGGCCCTTTCCGGGATGATGTCGAACAGGCCCTGTCCGAGGCGCGCGAAGGCCGGCCGGTTTCCATCGGCGCGCTGCAGCTGGAATGGTCGCCGGAGGACAAGCGCATCCGCATCCGGGCGCAGGACGTTCGCCTGATGGATGCTGACGGCCAGCCGGCCGCGGAAGCAGAACGCGCCGGGCTGGTGCTGTCCGCATCCGCGCTGCTGCTGGGGCAGATCGAAGTGCTGCGCCTGTCAATGGAAGATGGCTGGGTCGGGCTGGATCAGGTCAGCAATTCGGAATGGCGCATTGCCGGTGATCCGCTGCCGGAGTTCAAGGCGCGCGAATGGCCGGTCACGCCGCAGGGCTGGCTGGACTTTGCCAATACCATACTCCCGGAATGGCTCGCGGCGCTGCGTGAGACGGACCGGGGACTGACGATCGAAGGTGTACGCTTTGACGGGTTCGAGCTGCGCGTGCGCGGGCCAGACCTGGTGCAGGTGGGATCCGTTCAGCACACAACCGGATCGCTGACGCGCACTGCCGATGGTCTGAGCCTGACCCTTTCGGGCAGCGGGCTGGGCGAAGGCATGCCGGGCGGCATGGCGCTGAGAATGCAGACGAGCGAGAAGGGCACGCGCATGCTGGCCGAACTCGGCGTGGCCAACTGGCCGATGGGGGATCTCTTCCGGCGCGTTGGACTGGGCGGCGAGACGGCCGAAGGGCTGGAATCGAATTTCGAAATTTCCGTCGGCTTCACCGAAGCTGCGGGCATCGAGAACGTGCGCCTTGTGGCGAGAAGCGGCGAGGGCGTGCTGAAATTCCTCGACAGTGTGCAACCGGTCCGGGATGTGCGCCTGACCGGCAACTATGCCCGCGCGGATGACAAGCTGTCTTTCGTGCTGGAGTCGGTCGGCTTCGGCCAGTTCAAGGGCCGCGCGGAGTTTGAACTCGACCATGCCCTGACGGGCGAAGGTTTCCGTCCGTTCCGGGTGACGAGCCCGGCGCTGACGGCAGACCTTACGCCGCTGCTGGCAGCGCCTGTGGACTTTGCCAGCATCGAAGCCACAGGTGAGGCGGATCTCGACCTGCTCGCAGTGCGCGGTGTTTCGGCGAAGGTTGTGACCGGCGGCGCGGCGATTGAAATCGAAGGCGACCTTGCCCGCACGCCGGAGCGCCAGCCCGGCGAACTGGCGGTGATCGGTGCGCTGGATGTGCGTGTTCCAGGCGAGCTGCCGCTGGAAACCGTAGTCGCGCTGTGGCCGGTGAACCTCGCCTCAAGCGCGCGCAGCTGGGGCGAGACAAATGTGGAAGCCGGCAAGGCCCGCAATGCGGTGGGCAAGGTCACGCTGCAACGCGACAGCATGGCGGAAGGTCATCTACGTGATACCGATCTCGAGGTGACCTTCGAAGTTGAAGACGCGCGCGTCAAATTCCTGCCGGACCTGCCGGCGGTGGAAAACGGCCGCGGCAAGGGCCGGCTCACCGGCAACAGCTTCCGCGTGGTTGCCGACAGCGCGGACTATAGCGGTTGGACGGTGAGCGAGGGGCTCGTCGATTTTCCTGCAATCTATCCACGCGGCTCGGAGTTTCGCGTGTTCGCCAAAGGGCGCGGACCGGCGCGCAATATCATCCGTGTGCTGGCAGACTCCCGCTTGCAGTTCGATCTCGATCCCGCCCGCGTCTCCGGGGACGCAGAAATGACCTACGAAATGTTCCGTCCGGCGCTGAGCGATGTTCCGTATGAGGACATGCGTTTCACGGCCTTTGGGAAGCTGCGCAATGCGGGCCTCAAGGCGGCAGCGTTCAGTTTCGATTTCACGGGCGGCATTGTTGATGTGAACGTCGACCAGAAAGGCATTGTGCTGGCCGGGCAAGGCAGCCTCGGGCCGTCGCCGGTGGATTTCACCTGGTCGGACACATTTGCAGAGGATGGCAAGCCCGCTGCACTGGTCGCCAAGGGGCTCGTCACGCCGGACTTCCTCAACGGCTTCGGCTTGCTCGGGCGCGCGTATATGACAGGCGAAGCGCCGCTCGACGTCACCGCGACACTCGAAGGTGCCAATCTCACAACGGCAAATGTGAAGATCGACTTCACCGGCGCACGTCTTGATGCTGCGGAGATCGGCTGGCTGAAGCCGCGCGGCGGCGCTTCTGCGGCCACGATCAACTACTCGCTGGCGGGCGACCGGGCGACCTCGCGCGTGAACTTTTCCGCTGATGGCGCCGCGCTGGACGGCGATTTCACCCTCGGCCCGGATACGCGCCTCATGTCGGCAGACCTGCGCCGCGCCTATTTCCGCAATGTTGCGGATGTGAACGGCAAGGTCAGCCGCAATGCGGCCGATCAGCTGGTGCTGAAGCTCGGCGGCAAGCATCTCGATGTCTCCGGATTGATGCCGGGCCTTGGAACTCTGTCTGCGGACGAGCGCGAAGGACGAGGCGGGATGAGCCTCGATGCGGCCGTGGACCGGCTGACGCTGCGCGCCGGGCTCGACCTGCGCAACGCAAAGGTGGCCATGACTTCGGGCAAGAACGGCTTTGAAACTTTCAAGGCGAGCGGAACCGCCGGCGGCGGCGCGCCGCTGGAAGCCAGCATCGATGCCAGACAAGGCGCACCGAAACTGGATGTGACAACCGGCGATGCAGGCTTCCTTGCGAGCGCTTTCCTGAACGCGGACTTCATCACCGGCGGCAGCCTGAAGATGACCGGCACGCTGGAGCACCAGGGCAAGCCGGCGGAAATCCAGATGCAGGTGACCGATGCGCGGATGAGCAATGCGCCCTTCCTGACGCAGATCCTCTCGCTCGCCTCGCTGCGCGGTCTGGCAGACACGCTGTCGGGCGAGGGTGTCAATTTCAGCCGGATCGATGTGCCGATGAAAATATCCGGCGGGCGCTATGTGATCGAAGGCGCAAAGGCGCAGGGCGCCGCGCTAGGCCTTACGGCAAACGGTTTCATAGATACGAAATCCAGCGATATCCAGATCGACGGCGTGCTGGTGCCCAGCTTCGGCGTAAACTCCGCCCTCGGAGGAATTCCTATCCTGGGTGATCTCGTCGTTGGACGCGATGGCGAAGGTGTCTTCTCGCTGACTTACGGCGTGCGCGGCAAGCTGGAAAAGGCCAACGTCTCGGTCAACCCGCTCTCGGCGCTCGCGCCCGGCGTCATCCGCCGCGTCTTTGAGAACCCGTCGGACACGAAGATCCCGGAAGCCAAACCCCGCCCGAAAGAAGCGCCGCTGCCGAAGGAATTGCCGGCGATCAAGGAAGAGACGTTCTGAAAAAATCCCCGTGTATCCGCGCGCAGGCGGGGATCGGGATAAGTCTTTCAGCCGATTGAGGCCCCCGCCTTCGCGGGGGTCGTCGGTGGTCGGCCACTACCCTGCCTTGATCAGCGCGTGCCGTTTCTTGCCTGCCGACAGCTTGATCGCGCCGTCTTTCATGTCCGCCGCAAACACCTTGGCGTTCGGATCGGTCACCGCCTCATCGTTCACCTTAATCGCGCCTTGCTCGATCAGACGGCGCGCTTCGCCGTTGGACTTAGACAGGCCCGCCGCCGTGCAGGCCGCTGCGACGAGCAGGCCAGCCTCAAGCTCCGCCTGCGGAACAGTTGCGGTTGGCAACGCATCGGCAGACGCGCCCGCGCTGAACACAGCCTTCGCCGCCGCTTCAGACTCTTTCGCCGCAGCCTCGCCATGCAGCAAGGCCGTGGCCGCGTTTGCCAGCGCAATCTTCGCGTCGTTGATCTCGGCGCCCTTCAGCGCTTCGTAGCGCGCGATCTCGTCCTGCGACAGGTCCGTGAAGAAGCGCATGAACCGGCCGACATCGGCGTCTTCCGTGTTGCGCCAGAATTGCCAGTACTCATACGGGCTCTTGCGATCTGCATTCAGCCACACGGCGCCGCCCACGGTCTTGCCCATCTTCGCACCGGAGGCGGTGGTGATGAGATGCGAGGTCAGGCCGAAGGCCTGCTTGCCCTCGACCTTGTGGATCAGGTCCGCGCCGCCGAGGATGTTGCCCCATTGGTCCGATCCGCCCAGCTGCAGGCGGCAGCCATGCCGGCGGAACAGCTCGAGGAAGTCGTAGGACTGCAGCAGCAGGTAGTTGAACTCGAGGAAGGTGTAGGGCTGCTCCGCTTCCAGGCGGCGCGCAACCGTGTCCTGCTTCACCATCGTGTTGATGGTGAAGTGTACGCCGATATCGCGCAGCACATCGATATAACCGAGCTTGTCCAGCCAGTCGGCATTGTTGGCCATGATCGCGCCGTTCGCGCCGGCATAGTTGATGTAGGGCTCGAAGGCTTTCTTGATACCGGCGATATTGGCGTTGATCTGGTCGTTGGTTAGCAGCGGGCGCGACTTTTCCTTGTCGGTCGGGTCGCCGATCTTGGTCGTGCCGCCGCCCATCAGGGTAACCGGCCGGCCGCCATGACGCTGGAATATGCGCAGCATCATGATGCTCATCAGGTGGCCGACATGCAGGCTGTCTGCCGTGGCGTCAAAGCCGATATAAGCCACAGGCGTTCCCGAGGCGCAGTAAGCGTCAAGCTCTGCCTCATGCGTCATCTGCTTGATGAAGCCGCGCCAGCTGAGCTCGCGCAGGAATTCCGACTTGTATTGGCTCATTTTCTTGTGTCTCCGTGGAGCAGACGCGCGCCTAACACGGAAAGAGCAGAGCTTGAACACCGTTACAGAAAAAACAACGCCGGCCAGAACCCCCGTTTGGGTGGCCGGTTTCATGTCCGGCACCTCGCTGGATGCGGTCGATGCGGCCATGATTCTCACCGATGGGGAAAAAGTGGCCGAGTTCGGCCCGGCTGTGGAACGGAAGTATTCGGCTGCCGAGCGAGCCGTACTGCAGGCCGCCACCGATGCGGCCCGGGCCTGGAACTGGGAGGGGAAAGTGCCGGAGGCGCCGTTCCGGGCGGCGCTCGAGGTGATCAACCGCACGCATTATGAGGCCTGGCAGATGCTGACCAGCCGCGAACGCGCGCCGCAGCCGCTGCTGGCGGGGGTGCACGGACAGACCGTGCTGCACCGGCGCGCAAAACCGGGCGCGAAGGGCGCGACGCTGCAATTGATAGAACCTGCGGGGCTGCAGAAGGCCTTTGGTGTGCCGATGGTGTGCGACTTCCGCACGGCAGATGTCGAGGCCGGCGGACAGGGCGCGCCGCTGGCGCCCGCCTACCACGCCGCGCTGATGGACCGGCTCGGCGGTGAGGCGGCCGTCGTGCTGAACCTTGGAGGCGTCGCCAACATCACTGCGCGCCTGTCCGGCGGCACGCTGATCGCCTGCGATACCGGCCCCGCAAACGGCCCCATCGATGAATGGGTGGAGCGTCACGGCAAGGGCACGCATGATGCGGGCGGCCGCCTCGCGCTCGCAGGCAAGGTGGACACGGCGCGCCTCGCGCGCCTTATGGACCATCCCTGGTTCAGCGAGAGGCTCCCGAAATCGCTCGACCGGTATGATTTCAATGCCGGCATGGCCGATGGCCTGTCGTTGGAAGACGGCGCCGCGACGCTGACGGCGTTCACGGCTGCCTCCGTCGCCGCCGGAATTGATCAGCTCCCGGAGAAACCGGCCCGCGTCATCGCCTGCGGCGGCGGCCGGCACAACCCGGCTCTGATGGCGGCCCTCAAGGGCGCGCTTCCCTGCAAACTGATGACGGCCGAAGAGGCCGGCTGGCGGGGCGACTCGATTGAAGCCGAAGCCTTCGCCTTCCTCGCCGCCCGCACCGTCCGCAATCTGCCGAACAGCTGGCCGATGACAACCGGCGTTCCGGCGCCGCAGATTGGCGGCAGGGTTTTCGGCTGGAGTCAGTAAGCCTTGGCGCTGGCAAGTCCGGACAGGGCGTCGCCGTCCAGCCGGTAGATCGTCCACTCATCCATCGGCCTTGCGCCCAGGGAGAGGTAGAAGTCGATGGACGGCTGGTTCCAGTCGAGCACCGACCATTCGAGCCGGCCGCAGCCGCGCTTGACAGCAATCTCTGCCAGTTTCACCAGCAGCGCCTTGCCATAGCCCTTGCCGCGCTGGGCGGGGTCGACGAACAGGTCTTCGAGATAGATGCCGGGCTTCGCCAGGAAGGTCGAAAAGTTAGGGAAGAACAACGCGAAGCCATGCGCTTCGCCGTCTTCCTCGATCAACAGGACTTCGGCATAGGGGCGCGGTCCGAACAGATATGTGCGCAGCCCCTCTTCATCGGCGAAGCATTCATGCTCCAGCTTTTCATACGCGGCGAGTGCGCGAATGAAGCGAAGGATGGTTGCCGTGTCGGAACGGTCCGCAAACCGGATTGTGGCCATGATCAGCGCTCCGTACGCGGAAGGCGGCGGCCCGTTCAAGTGTGAACGGGCCAGCCTGTCTTACTCTTCGAAGTCTTCTTCTTCCTCGACCACGTCTGCGTCATCGGCATCTTCATCCGCTTCGAGGCGGAGTTGCTGTTCGGCTTCGGCAAGGCGG